>QHXA01000001.1 GCA_003222755.1 Acidobacteriota bacterium | reverse complement strand
AGAGCGAGACTTGTGTCGAATACCGCTGTAGGGCGGTGTAGGCGTCGATAAGAAGTAATGCGTGAGGCCCGAACCCATCAGCGAGTGTCGTTGATGAAGCGGCCTTCCAAGTTGGGATCGCCAACCACCGGCTTGCCATCCTTCGTGATGGAATCGATCAGAATCACTGATACTCCGGCTTTGCCTCCCTTGCCCTTAATGACGATCTCATCTCCGGGTTTGAGTGTGGTTCGACTCATGCCGGCAGCCAGCATCGTGGACGGGGAAGATAGTTCGCCCACCCAATGCACGACTTCTCCTTGAGCGTCGGTGACATTGAAGTTAAGAAAGACGTGGGGGTTCTTCCATTCCACTGAGGTAACAACGCCCTTCATCGTACTGATCTCATTGCCGTAGCCTGCTCGTCCATGGTGAGCTGATGCTACGCCGACGGCTCCCGTGAATAGAACGAGCACAATCAGAGTGGTCATTGCGCCGTTGAGCCAAGGTCTCACCTCGCACCTCCTAATTCCGATTATTCCGATTCGCAACGAATATTGTTGCATTTAATCGCCAGAAGCCGGACACCGTCAAGTTTGAATTCAGAAGAAGTACTTCAACGCGAACTGCATGATCCTCGGATCCAGGGCACCGAAGTTTGGTGTCCAGGATCTCGGGCGAAATCTGACCAATTCTCAATTCCCAATTCTCATTGATCATCCGAGGGGAAGCGCGA
Organism: Acidobacteriota bacterium; assembly: GCA_003222755.1. Lineage (GTDB taxonomy): Bacteria > Acidobacteriota > Terriglobia > 20CM-2-55-15 > 20CM-2-55-15 > 20CM-2-55-15. The sequence continues at coordinate 12,770 of QHXA01000001.1, read as the reverse complement.
GCGCTGACAGTAAACCCTGCTGGCCGTACAGAACTCGCGCGCATTCCCAAACCCGCTCCTGCTCGGATGAGAATTGAGAATTGGGAATTGAGAATTGGTCAGATTTCAAAATCCGCCATCCTGGACATCAAACTTCGGCAGGGCACCTGTGACTTGACCGAAAGTGCCGCTATTGAAATTTACCGTCAGTTTACTCGGGTCCATGCGGAAGCTGTTCAACGTTGAACGCCTCAGCTCGGAATTCGATTCTTTGCCCTTCGCGCAATTGGAAGGTTCTTGATACGGCCATGTCGAACTGCCAAGTGCCGGGCTCCGCAACGCTATTGGAGGCGACATTTCCAAGTGTGCCAGCGATTGGCAGCGCGAACGCGGCCGGATTTAGATAATTCGTACCGGATCTGTCACCATACGCATTCGGTAAGACGCGGTTCACGTGCGGATTGGCAATGCCGGTCAACGCGATGTACGAACTGGTGATGATGCTCACGTATCCACCCGAAAGGATTTTAAAGATAGGCGTGCGCCGCTCAAATTCGTATTGTGTTCGGGGGTGGACTCGCGCAGTATAACGCCAATCGAGTACCGAGAGGTGGGTGCTTAGCAGTTCGTTATATGGTGATGTATATGCTGAGACAAGCAGCACTCTTCTGCTTCACTTTCCTGGTGTTGTGCAGACCGGCAGTTCAGGCGCAGTTGCAGACAACTGGCAATACCGTGTTGGATGGCGTTTTCTCGGAAGCGCAAGCGAAGCGCGGCCAGGCCGCCTACACGGCGCACTGCAGCGTTTGTCACGGCGATACTCTTGAGGGAGTTTCCGCTCCGGAGCTCACCGGCAATCACTTCCTTGAACGCTGGCGTGAAGACATGCTGGACACGATCTACAATTTCATGAGGGAAAACATGCCGCTGGGCCGGGCCGCGGATGCCAAACGAATACCGGATACCGACTATCTCGATATACTCACTCACATTTTGAAAACGAATGGGTATCGCACTGGGGCGAATGACCTCACGCCCGATCTCGTCGGAAAGGTCATGCTTGTTGGAAAGAATGGACCGCAGCCCGTGCCGGATGGCTCGCTGGTTATGACTGTCGGTTGCCTGTCCCAAACCCGCGATGGCGTCTGGATTTTATTTAACGCAATCGAACCTGCCCGAACCCGGCGATCGACCACATCGACTCCTGCGGAACGGAGCGCTTCATCGCAAAAGCTGTTGGGCACTCTGATCTTCCGGCTCGCAGATTTGGAAGCCATCCCCGATTTCGCACCCGACTCGCACAAGGGACAGAAGATGCAAGCGAAAGGTTACCTGGTCCGACAGCCAAAGGCCGAGCGCATTAATTTGACTTCGATTGAAATGCTCGATCCGGCGTGTGGGCCGTAAGCGCCGACTAAAGCGGCGCCTACTTCTGGCTTTGAGTCTGTCCCAAGCCTCCAGTGATGCCCTCGACCTGGTGTCCGATCGCTATCGCTCTGACCTTAGCTATCTCCGCTGCCGAAGCACCCATGGGATCGACGTCGCCACAGGTAAATCCTCTCAAGGTGCATTCTGAAGTGGTGTGTTTAATTCCCTTTTCCTTCATGAGCCGCATCATGAGTTCTACCGCTTTTTCCTGGAGGACGATCGAGTTGTTCGGCCGGAAGGTCCCTACACCTATTGCATAGTCGATCGCCATCAGCGGCTCGATGCTTCCACCGAATTGTCCATCATTCTTTTTTCCCAAGTCATGAGCTCCCAAATCAGCGCCTACATCCACGAGGTACTGTATGATCGCGGTATCGCCGAAATTCCCAGCACTCATCAGCGCCGTAATGCCGGCATCGTCGGCCGCATTCACTTTGGCTCCAAGGTTCACGAGCAGTTTGATGACTTCCAACCTTTCGGCGTTGGATTTTCCCCTGCTGTAGCCATCGATCCACGCATATCCTGCGGCTTGCATGAGCGCCGTCTCGTTGTGGCTGGACACAATGTTAGGATCAGCGCCGTGAGACAGGAGGAGTCGGACCAGTTCCATATCGGCGGAAAATGCCGCGCGCCCCAACGCTGTAGCGAACGTGGTCCGCGGTGTCAAATTCAGCGCGGATCTACGGGACGTTGGAATGTTGTCGACGAACGCGTTCGGATCCGCTCCGGCGGCCAGAAGTTTCTTGATCAGGGGAAGAGGATCGGAGGTCACCATCCACGGCATACCCGGATTGGTTTCCATATTGCGGCGATCCACGGCCCAGAATAGCGGCGTGAAGCCCTCGGCGTCGGCATGATTCACCTTTGCTTTGCTGTCGATCAGAAACGAAGCAATTTCGTAATTGCCATTGTAGATTGCCAGCTCTAGCGAACCTTTCCCGTCAGCCGTGGTCGCATTCACATCCGCGCCAGCCGCGACCAAAACGCGCGTAGATTCCATGTCTGCTTGCCGAACGGCAAAATGCAACGGTGTGAACCCGCCGTAATAATCCTTCTTCGGCTTTTCGCCAGGCTGGGGATCGCGCGGCAAGCTTGTGACGCTGGAATTTGAGGTCGAGCCCCCGCGGCGGCCTTCCGACGGAACAATCTTTGAACGAATATTCGCATTCGCGCCGCGGTCGATGAGCAACTTGACAGCATCGGGATGGCTCTCGGAAACGGCCCACATCAAGGCGCTCGTACCGCCCCAGGTCTCTGTCGCATTGATCTGTGCTCCATTGTCTAATAGCGCCTTCATCGCTTCGGGCTTTCCGGTGCGCGCGGCCATCATGAGCGTGGTGTCTCCATATTTCGTCAGCGGCGCATTCGGGTCTGCTCCAGCCTTGATGAGTTTTTCGATCATGGCCGCATTCCCATTAATGGCGGCGAGCTGAAGCGGCGTGGCGCCGGCGCGCGTCGGGGCGGACACATTTGCGCCGGAGCGAATGAGTAGTTCCGCAGTTTCCAGGTCATCCAAACGCACGGCCCAATGGAGCGCCGTAGTGCCGTCGGTTTGCGCTGCATTGACATCTGCCTTTTTCTGCAGCAACGCACGAACAGCCGCCTTATTCCCTTTCATGACTGCGTCTGCCAGATCAGCACTGGCCGCGTGAAGGCTAGCGACCGACAGCAACGTCACCATACAGCACCCGGCTACGCGTCTCATATGCATCTGTTGCCTCCTCAGACCGATTACTGCCGATAAGATTTTCAGGAGTTTGAATTGACGTGTACCACCCTGATTGGTGATTGACAATAAAAATCTTCGCGAATGCCGGCCAACTACAGATGGCGTGGGTTACCGGCAAAAAACTTGTTGCCCCCGATGCATGATTTGCGTCCTGTCTCGCTTCTCGGCATAATGCCGCGCACATCAGTTGTACGTTGCATTGAGGTGCGGAGTTTGACTGTTCCCCTATTTCTGAATACGCTCGAGCAGTCTGGTTTAAGTACGTGGCTCCGAGAATCGGACTCGGTTTTCGGGTTTTACTTCATTCTTGCTTTTCACACGATAGGACTGGCGTTGGTGGTAGGTCCGAACGCGGCAATCGACTTACGTCTTCTTGGTATGGCCTCCGATATTCCACTGCCGCCATTGAGGAGCTGGTTCAATCTGATGTGGCTGGGCCTGGCAATGAATTTTACATCGGGTATTTTTCTGGTGCTTGCGTACCCGTCGAAGGCGTTCACGAACCCGGATTTTTACATCAAACTGACGCTCATCGGATTCGCGATATGGACCTTGATGCGAATTAAAAGGCAAGTGTTCGATGATTCCAGCGTCAGTGAGGCAGCCATGTTTGCCAGAGGCAAGACGCTCGCTGTGTGGTCGTTAGTGCTTTGGTTGGGAGTCATTACGACTGGACGCTTGTTGGCATACACCTGCAGCTATCTTGTATACGAGGTTCCCTGTCAGTAAGAGAACGATGAGCTCAGTATGGATTTTCCACACCTACACCTCTTGCTGAATCACCTTCCGATCATCGGTACGCTCGTCGGAGTCGGACTGTTCGTCATCTCGTTCCTTGTAAAAACCGAGGACCTGTGGCGAAGCAGCCTTGTCCTTTTTGTGCTCATGGCTCTCTTGACGATTCCGACGTTCATAACCGGCGTCGGCGCACACGAAAAAATGGTGAACGATCCCAGCGTGTCCAACGCCCTGATTCAAAGGCACGAGGGCGCGGCGGAGCTGGCCGTGTGGTTCATGGAAATCACCGGTGCACTAGCCGTGATTGGGCTGTGGCAGTCCGATGGAAAGGCGAGTCCGCCACGCTGGAACACAATAGCCATTCTCGTTTTTTCGTTTGTGACGGTTGCCCTTATGGCCAGAACCGGGAATACAGGTGGTGAAATTCGGCATTCGGAAGTTCGGTCCGCTCGGGAAGCGACAGCCACAGAAAAGACGATCGCCTATTTTGAACCATCGCCAGCCAAGTTCACGCGTCTGATGGTCGCCAACAAATGGTGGTGGGCGTTCATGATGGATTTGCATTTCGTAGGTCTCGTTCTGTTGATCGGCACGATAGGAATGCTGAACCTGCGCGTGCTGGGTTTTGCAAAGCAGCTGCCGATCGCTCCGTTGAGCAAGCTCGTCCCGTGGGGACTTGGCGGATTTGGTATCAATGTGCTGACCGGCCTTCTGGCCTTCATTGGTATGCCGACGTTTTACACCCACGACATCGCGTTTGTTCTGAAGATCGTGGCTGTATTGCTCGCCGTCACCACCGTAGGCCTGTTTTATCTGACGAGCGCTTTCCGCAAATGCGCGGCTGTAGGGCCGGGCCAGGATGCGCCGCTGCCGGCCAAGCTCCTCGCCGGGGTCTCATTGATCCTTTGGTTTGCAGTCATTGTTTTGGGGCGCTATATACAGCCCTTGCAGGACACGATTGCCCACTGAGAATGCGTTTTTTTTGCAGTTGACCCGGTGATGGTTCTAAAGTATCGAGAACGAAATCAAAGGAGATCAAAAAGGATGAGCAGCAAGTATTGGGGGCTTGTAGTGTTTTTCGGCGTGTTGCTGTTGGCCGCGATACCTGCGGTGGCGCATCATTCCGTTGCGGCTGAATACGATTTCGATAAGCCGATCGAATTTACAGGGACTCTCAAGCAGATGGAATGGATTAATCCCCATGCCATGCTCCACCTTGAGGTGACGAACCACGATGGCAGCAAGACGGTCTGGATCTTCCAGACCACAGGCGCAGGTGCCCTGCGTCAGAAAGGTCTGGCCCGAGCGTCACAAGGGGGGCTGGCCGTAGGGGAGACGTACACCATCTCAGGGTTTGCAGCCAAGAATGGCAAGTCACAAGGCTTTATCAAGACCTTGAAGATGCCTGATGGCCGGCTGATCACAATGTGGTTCGGCGATCCGAATGGCAACTAGCACTGACGGTCACGTTGAGGAGGTGACAACATGAAGCATGGATTCTCGCGCTTCAGTTTTGGCACGCTCATCGCCATTGTGGCTTGCATGCTGCATACGGCGTGGGCCCAGAGAGTAGACTCGACGCCTTCGCCCTCGCCTTCGGTCTCGACTCCGCGCGCGCTGGACGGCCATCCCGACCTGAGCGGTATGTGGAATGGCGCTGCCGGTGGGGTAGGCCGCACATCAGAGGACAACGGCAATATCACATCGAATGTCGCATCCCGCAGATGTGCTCCGAACCAGAGAGGCTGTGGCGATCAAACGAACCAGACAGTCGATGGCGAGTTTACGGGAAGAATGGATCCCAATCGGCCGCTCTATAAGCCGGAGTTCTGGGATAAGGTTCAGGACCTGGACAGAAACACGAATGCGGTGGATCCAATTTTCAAGTGTCAGCCGTACGGTGTGCCACGCATGGGACCTCCCACGAAGATCGTTCAGACAGCCAACGAGGTGATCTTCCTTTATGCGGCGGCCGGAGCCGGCACACAGCCAAACGATTTTCGTATCATTCCCACGGACGGACGGGAGCACGACCCGGTGAGGTCTCAGGACGTGAGCTACTACGGAGACTCCGTCGGTCATTGGGACGGCGATACGCTCGTCATTGACTCGGTTGGCTTCAACGATATCACCTGGCTCGATAGAGGCGGATACTTTCACACCGACAACATGCACGTGACCGAGAAATTGTCGCGGGAAGGGAACACTCTCCGTTATCAGGTCACGATCGATGATCCGGCAGTGCTGCTGCAACCCTGGGTGATGACTCCTCGGATACTCAGGCTCAATACCAATCCGAAGGCCTATATTCGCGAGGGCGATCCCTGCCGCGATGTTGACTACGAAAACATGGTTTCCAAGATAAGGCACTAAATCATGCGTCGTTTCTTTGTGTGCTCGTGTCTTTGTGTTTCGTTGCTCTTCGTTGCAAGACACTTCGTCTGGGCACAGCGCACAACGCCGCCGCCCACCTCACAGGCGGCAGGCGCGGGAGACCGCAAATCGGTGGTGTTTAATTGGATGTGGTATATGGGCATGCTGCGCGGCGTTCAGGAAGTCGACGCGGTCGCCACGCTCGAACTCCAGGCCACGGGCACCATACAGGTGCAGGGACAGTCATGCAAACTGATGACCTACCGTGCCAGCATCAACTATCAAGTTTCTGGGATGCGCGTGCAGTATACGTGCACGCTTCCGAATGGTCAGTCTCACAAGGCGATTGAGGTTGTAAGCGGCGCGTTTGCCTGGGACGAGGACATAGTAGGGGCCGGCCTAGTTCCCGGACGCGGTACTGCCACGCCTAATCGAGGGTCCCTCAATGAGCGGCTCATCCGGCTGTGGAGCAGTCCTCAGGGTGCGCCCAAAGCTGCGGCCGCCGGTGGCGAGAATACGAAAGTCGCGATGGAAGGCGGCAAGCCGGTCGTGACCTTCCCAATACCGGGCATGCAAGGCGCGATAGCAAAAGCGACTCTGAACGCCGAAAATCAGGCCGAACAAGTTGAAACTCGGCTGGGCAACGTTGTCACCGAATTTACATATGAGAAGTACGACGACTATAACGCACCCGATGACAAGGTCTACGGCTACTTCCCAGGTCACATCGTTGAGAAACGAAACGGCGTGACGATCCTCGATTTGACTGTTAAGCAAACGGATGTCGGCAATCTTTATGTTGTCGTGCCAGTGCCGCAGAGCGTGCAAAGGCCGGCCCAGCCCTGAAACAACTCCGACCAATTGCTCTAGAACGCCAACCTCAATGCAAATTGGATCTGTCGTGAGGTCGTCGCCGTGTCGAAGATGCGGCCGGCCGAGCCGTTCCTCGCCCCTGTGGATCCCGAGAAAATCGGCGTGATCATGTTGCCGAAATTCGGATGATTAAAGACATTGAAGGCTTCTGCGCGGAACTGTAGGTTCGTGCGCTCGGTAATATTGAACTGCTTTTTCATCGCGAAGTCGAAATCGGCCAACGGCGGGCCGATCACCGCATTCTTCGCCAGGTTTCCGAAGGTCCCTGCCGGCGGCAGGATGAACACGCATGGATCGAACCACAGCGACGGCGTACCGAGTTTCTGACCCGTCGGCACACCTTGGCAACCGGCGGTGGTTCCGCTGGTGTGGATGGTCTCGCCCGGAGCCAGACTGGGCCGGTCTGCGGCTGCTGTACCCTGACTGAAGCCACTGCGGCTGCGACCCAGGCCATCGGTCCCGACATATCCGTTCCCGATATTGAAGGGAACACCTGCGCGCAACGTGACAATGAGGTTGGTTTGCCAGCCTGATGCGACTGTCTTCACAATTCCCCGGGCATTCCTTGCAAATGGCAGGTCATAAGTGGCGTTGCTTGAGAATTGGTGGCGCGGATCGATCGGTGATAGTCCTTTTTCGCCGCGCATATAGAACGGATTCTGAGGGCCGCCTGCGTTCAGCGAGACAACGCCGGAAGCGAAGGACGTGGCCGCGGTGTCGAGATTGCGCGACCAGGTATAGGAACCTTGATATTGCAATCCGTTCGAGAAACGCCGCGTCACATTTGCCTGGAACGAATGGTAGTAGGAATTACCGTCCCACCGGTGAGCGTTGATCGTCGTAAATCTCGGATTGATCCGTGGTGTGCCGCCGGGGAAGAAGTAACTTGCATTATCCGTGCAGTTGCTCGGCCAACACGTCGGAGTAAACATGTTGATGCCGGGGTTGTACTGCAAATGCTCGCCGCGAGCTCCCACGTAGGCCACACTGGCCGTAGTTCCGGATACGACTTCTCGTTGGATGTTGAGACTCCACTGAAACCGCGTGGGCACCGACGGATTGGGCTGATAATTTAGACCGCCGGCCGCGCTCGGCGGCACAGTGCTTGGATCGGCTTTCAGAACGCCGGTTCCCGGAGCGAGGAGTGTAAATGACCTTGTGATGTGGGGCATCGACGCATAGGTGTAGCGCAGTACGGACGGGATGAGCTGCTCCTGAAAAACGCCAGCGCCGGCTCGCACGGAGGTCTTCCCATTGCCGAAAGGATCCCACGCCAAGCCGACTCGCGGAGCAAAATTGTCTTTGTGTGGAACAAAGAGCGGCTCACCGAGCGTAGGTCCGGTATCGAAGACAGTCTTCATGCTCGCGGCCCGGCCATATCGTTCACTGGGAGCCGTCGTGAATTCATGCCGTAATCCGAGCGTGAGTGACAACCTCGGACTCAGCTTGATATCATCCTGGACAAACCAACCGAACATGTACTGCTGGTAGCTGAGCTGCGAATCATTAATTTGTGCCAAAATTTGCGAAGGTGTGCCTGTCGTGAAATCTCTTACGCTTGGGAACATGATCGTTCCCATGTAGTTCCGGTTGTTTCTGGGATTCGCGAGATAGTTCTTGAAAATGCCGCCGAACTTGAACGATTGCGATCCCCTCAGGTAGCTGACATTATCGGCAAATTCAAAGATGCTATTCGTGAACCGCCGCGGTGTCTCGATGAAGACGCCATCGGAGGTCGGGATGGACGGGCTCGTGATGTCCCAGATACTGGCGAGATTTCGGCCTGCCAGGACGGCCAATTGCGAAACAGGAACGTCCTTCAGATATACCGCGTCAAAATTGCCATATGTCCGGTTGACACCCGCGCGCGTTTCATTGATCCACTTCGACGATATGACCCTTGTCAAGGCCAACTGCAAATACTGATTGCGTCCGTGCTTGGTGGTTCCGTAAATGCCGAGTTGCCCCGGCCGCATCACATCCGCCTGATCGAAAACATATCGGCCATATAGAGAATTCTTGTCGCTGAGCTGAGCATCGATGCGGCCCAGCACGTAATTTTCAGTCGAGGGTTGAATCGGATTATTGATGAATTGTGCCGTGCCGTCGCCGTTATCGGGTCCGTTCGGCAGCGGATACAGATTCATCATTGCCTGTACGCCCGGATGCACTCCAATGAACTGTTCGACTCCGTTGATCGGCAGATAGCCCTGGTGGGCGCGGGCGTTCGGTACAGGGGTGTTATAGGTTAGCCCGAGCCGCTCCCGCAGGCCTTCGTAGCTGCCGAGGAAGAACAATTTATCTATTTTGATCGGCCCGCCCACAACACCGCCGAACTGATTCCGCTTGAAAGCCGGAATTTTCCGGTTCGCCGGATCGAAGTAGTTCTTGGCATCGAGTGCGCTGTTGCGCAGGAATTCAAATCCAGAACCATGAAATGCGTTCGTTCCCGAATTGGTGACCACGTTCATCACACCGCCTGCGACCAGTCCGTATTCGGAGCTGTAGTTGTTGGTCGTGATGGTGAATTCCCGGATCGCATCGATTCCCAGGTTCGTTCCAGCGACGCTGCCCGGTGTCTGGCCTGAGTAGTCCGTCACATCCTGTCCATCCATCAAGAAGGAATTCTGTGTGGACTGAGCTCCGCCGACGCTCATTTTCAACCCGTGGCCGCCGGAGACGTCATTTCGCGAGAGGTCACCGAGGATCGGGATCACTCCGGGCTGAAGCGTGGCCAACTGCGTGTAGTTCCGCCCATTGAGCGGCAGGTCACGGATTTTTTTATCATCGACAAGATAAGAGAGGTTGGCGTTGGTCGTCGATACCAGTGCGGCTTCGGCATTCACCGTGACCTCTTGCGCGACCGATCCGACCTGCAGAGTGAAGTCCACCACCGCCTCGCGTCCGATCGTCAGAGTCACGCCGCGACGCACGGCCGTTTGGAACCCAGGCAACTCTGCTGTGATCTCATACGCACCTAGCGGCAACTGCAGTGCGTTGTACCGTCCGACTTCGTCCGCGACTACCGTGCGCGTGACACCGGTATCCGTATTCGTCAATTTGATATTGACGCCGGCGACCACGGCCCCAGTGGAGTCCTTGACACTGCCCATGATGCTGCCAGTCGTGACCTGCGCTACTGCCATGCCGGTCAGTACTGACAGGCAGAGAAGAAGTGTCCAATAGATTTGTCGTGCACACATCAGATTTCGCTCCTTGTTTCGAAGAGGAAACGTACAACAAAGCCGTAATGAGACAGCCAGCATGCAATTCACCCTGGCCCAAAAGACACTTCGGAGTCGGTGCGTTATTGATTTGTTGACGCGGATACTACAACAACAACCCAACATGTCAAAGTCATTTGTGTGTGATTACCGAAAACGTCATCGGCATTTGAATTCGCATGCAACGCTGCGCAGTTTCGCACGTGATCTCAGGTTCACTGATGGGCAGAACAAACGTGGACATCAAATTCAGGTCAAGTTGACGTATTACCGCGATCTCGTAATGTGGGTAACGGGCAGCGATTAGTTTCAAAAAGTCCGGTATACCGACTATCCCTGCGTATGACGTCTTTTGAGCTTCCCCAAGGGCTATGTGCATCGCCTGTTATTCAGATAACTGTTTACAGATTTGTGTTACCCGTTTCAGATCGAGGGCGACAATGACGTGTACAATCGCTTCCTCGAACCGACGGCTGAGGGGTAGTATTGTGCGATCGGATCGAAAATATTTCGGAAGGAAAAGTGAGTTTTCCACGATCAAAAAGCTTCCACGGCTGTCGACGTCATCGGTCATTGCTGACCGCAGTTCTATTGTTGTCGTCTGCCACACTAATCGCGCAGGCGCCTCCCAAAGCCTATGCGCCGCCGAGGACAGTGTGGGGAGATCCAGACCTTCAGGGTATTTTCACAAACGCTACGGTCACTCCTTTAGAACGTCCTATCGAATTTGCTGGGAAAGAGTTTCTGACTGAAAAAGAAGTCGCAGAGTGGGAAGCACTCGCCGCCAAAAGTCACACTGATGAACCGCCGAGAGAAGGCGAGACCGGTACCTACAACGAGTTTTGGGACGATCATGGAACGAAAGCAGTATCGACACGCCGAAGCTCTTTGATCATTGATCCCCCGGACGGCCGAATTCCTCCGCTGACCAAGGCGGCACAGAAGCTGATTGCCGAACGCGCGGAAATTAGAAGAGAACACGGCTTTGACGGACCCGAGTACCGTCCGATTAACGAGCGGTGCCTCTGGCGGGCGAGTACAGGGCCACCAATATTTCCAGTCGCCTACAACAATACCTACCTAATCACGCAGACCTCTGGTTACGTGGTGATTCTGTCGGAAATGATCCATGACGCACGGCTCATTCCTCTCGATGGCCGCCCGCATCTGCCGCAAACGATCCGCCAATACCTGGGCGATTCGCGCGGTCAGTGGGAAGGCAACACGCTTGTCGTCGAAACAACCAATTTTAATGATCAAACTAGATTGGAGTTCGGGCGGCCGCCGTTTGGTTCGATCCGAGGGATCGACGAGAAAGCCCGTGTTATCGAGCGATTCACGCGCACAGCCGCGAACACGCTCATATACGAATTCACTATCGACGATCCAGTAACGTACACGAAGCCCTGGACTGTGCAGATGCCTTGGGTCAAGACCGACGGCCCAATATTTGAGTACGCTTGCCACGAAGGGAATTACGCCCTTAAAAACGTACTTTCGGGCGCCCGAGCCGCAGAAAACAATGCCCGGTAATGAGTCAGCGGAGGCAACAGCCCCTCGCAGGATGTCGCCTCACGCCTTGTCGTACATTTCCTAGCACGTCGTAAACATCAGTTGGCGAATAACCGCGATCTCGTACTGTAAGCGTCGGGTCGAAATTCACGCGAGGACTTGCCAATCTTATTTTCATCCGGCAAGACCTTTGCTAGACTTTCCGCAATCCCAACCCCCTGCTGATACGGAGGAACCATGAGCAATCGGTGTATCTGGTGCGTGTTGTGTATGGTTGTCTTGAGCGTCTTGCCCGCTGTTGCCCAAACACAAGCCGGTATCAGTGGTGTGATTCATGATCCGACCGGCGCCGTCATTCCCGGCGTCACCGTTACCGTGACCAATCCGGCGACGAACTTCGTTCGCACTGCAATTAGCAACGAGGCGGGCGTCTACAACTTTCCCGCTTTGCAGCCTGGTCGATACAACATCAAGGTCGAGCTACCGGGCTTCCGCACGATCACGCAGAACGATGTCGAGCTGCAGATCCAGCAGTCTGCGCGCATTGACTTCACTCTGCAGGTTGGAGAGGTGAGCCAGACGGTGGAGGTCTCGGGGACGGCCGCGCTTATCGCGACGGAGAATGCGACGGTCGGAACTGTTATTGAGAACAAGCGCATCGTCGACATGCCGCTTAACGGGCGCAACTTCCTTCAGCTTGTCGCGCTGAGCCCCAATGTAAGCTATGGATTCACGGATTCCACCATCGCCAATCAACGTCAGGGCGGGTCGCGCGCTCAGCAGAATATTTCGGTCTCTGGCCAGCGAAGCGAGTTCAACCACTTCACCTTGGATGGCGTGGAGAATACGGACGTCAACTTCAACACCTATGTTTTCTTGCCATCGATCGACGCGCTGCAGGAGTTCAAGGTCCA
>QHXA01000490.1 GCA_003222755.1 Acidobacteriota bacterium | reverse complement strand
ATACGGACCGCGAGCGGCATCGATTCACAGACGAAGAAGCCCGGTTCTGTAGCTGCAGAGGGCCTGCGGGCCATTTTTCTTGATGGCCCGCGTGCGGAAAAAAATGTTGCACGCTACATGGACGAACAACGGGTAACTCAACTTGCAACTCTTCGACCGATTCCTCGTTCCGATTGTTATACCGTACGAAAAGGAGACGCCCGGTCAATTGACCCGGCGCCTCCATTTCCGAAACAAGCCAGACGCCGCTGTCATACCCCTTCCACAGCACTTCCGATAAAAAGCACTCTTGCTCATACACGTTAAAAATAAGCTCTCCGATTATTGGAGTAGTCGAAGGGATCGCATCCTGGCGGTTGTAACCTAACACTTGGCCTACGCCGTCCTGAATGATTGATACGCTGTAACCGCCGGACGGAAGTTTTTTATTGCCGACGTAAAAATCAAATGGAATCTTAAGGCTCATCGCCATCGATTGCGTCTGGAGGTGAGTGGGAATCACCACAGTCAAAGCCACAGCTGACGTTGCGGTCTCGACCACAACCAGTCGTGCGTTCGTGGATTTCATGCAAATCTCCATTTCTTATATCTGTTTTTGCCTGTCAAAATCTCCATTTCTCAGATTTGTTTTTGCCTGTCACATGAACAAGCGAAGTCCGAGGACAAACCTCTAACCCAGGGCTAATTGCGGTCGCCCAAAGCTGGCGCCCACGTGATCGCTGTGGTAAGGTGCCGCTTCAAAAAGAGAGTTATGTTTGGTGGAGGATTCAGAGAGTTTGGGGGCACCCATGGCCGTGAACGAGCGCCATCAGCTCACAAAATTGCTGCGCGAATGGAAGTCGGGGAAGGAAGAAGCGCTCGATACGCTGACGAAGCTTGTGCACAAGGAACTCACGCGGATTGCGAGAGGGTACCTGGCCCGGGAAAGACATATGCATTCCTGGCAACCCACAATGCTTGTCAACGAAGCATTCCTTCATTTGGTGGATTGCCAGCAGCTTGACTGGCAGGACCGCGCCCACTTCTTCAGGCTTGCCGCAAAAATAATGCGAGAAATCATCGTAGATTACGCGCGGAAAAAACGCTCTTCTAAACACGGAGGCGGATTAGAGGTGATGCAGATCGATGATGCAAAAACCGCGCCAGGTAAGCCGGCAAATCCGGTCGATCTGATAGTTCTGAACATGGCTCTCGACAAACTCGAAGCCATAGATGCGCGGAAAGCTCAGATCGTTGAAATGCGATTCTTCGCGGGTTTGAGCATCAAAGAGATTGCGCAAACATTGGAATTGGCAGAATCAACCGTTCATCTCGACCTGCGCTTGGCTAGAGTGTGGTTATTCCGAGCAATTCTGACCGGGAAAACTGATGAATTCTGATCGGTGGCAGCGCTTTCAAACTCTTTATTACAGCGTCATCGAACTGGCGCCCGACGAGCGGACACACTTTCTGCAAGAGGCCTGCAGCGGCGATCCGTACATGCGTCAAAAAGTGGAAGCGTTCCTCGAGTGTGAGGAAAAGATCGGACAGTTTCTCGAGCAAACAGCGATTGAAGTCCTGGTTCAGATGGATGGCACCGACACATCCAGTCTTGACCTGGACGACACTAACGATTTGATCGGAGCCATTATTGCCGACCGATACATCGTGAGGGAATACATCGGATCTGGCGGAACGTGTCACGTGTATCGCGCAGAGCATCGGTTACTCGGCACCCCCGTTGCGATAAAGCGGCTCAGAAGCGAGTTTCGTGACAGGCAAGAACACCGCCGGCGATTTCTTGAGGAAGCTCGCCGGGCTGTATCGCTCGACCACGACAATGTCGCACAGCTAAAGGATGTCCTCGAAGAGTCCGGCGAAGTCTTTCTTGTCATGGAGTTCATCAATGGACAGACGCTCCGGAATCGGCTCAACGAGCCGTTTGAGCTCGATCAGTTCCTAGCCATTGCAATCCAATGCGCTTCGGCGCTTGCTGCAGCTCACGCGCAACGCATCGTACACCTCGATATGAAGCCGGAAAATATCATGCTGACGGCTTCCCAAAACGTGAAGGTCTGTGATTTTGGCATTGCGCGGCGGCTGGCGGAGGAAGGTGGCGACGCAGAAGGAGAATCCGAACCGCCCTGGCAATTTAGCGGCACGCCGGCATATATGGCTCCAGAAGTTCTGGAGAGCAATCGATTCGACGTGCGCGCGGACATCTTTTCTCTCGGTGTGGTTTTCTACGAAATGCTGGCGGGAACACATCCATTCCTCTTGAACGACATCAAGACGACCACAAACCGAATACTGAAAGAAACGCCTCCGCCGCTGCACCTGATAAATAGAAAACTGCCGCGCAGGTTAGTTCGCCTGATCGAGCACATGCTCGCCAAAGAACCTCGCAAGCGGTTGGTGTCTGCCGATGAAGTCGTTCGGGAACTCCAAATCGTCCGGCGCCATCAAGGGTTTTTCAAAAACGCTTGGCAGCGCGCCGGTGAGATGACCGCGACGGCCGCGAGAAAGCCGCTTCCCGCTTTCGTTATAGTTCTTGCGCTCGTAATGGCAGTGACTATCCCGACGGTACTGGCGCCGGAGTTTTTCAAGCGACTGATGACGTCGGTTAAGGACGATACAACCACGCTGGCCGTTCTCCCGTTCAGAAATGTAGGCGGTGACCCCGCTAATCAGGCCTTCTGCGACGGTCTGGTTGAAACGCTGACGAGTAAGCTTTCTCAAATTGAACCGTTTCAGCACGCATTTCGGATCGTGCCGGCTAGCGACGTCCGGCTCGACGAGATCGGAAGCGCGCGCCAGGCGCAACGCGTTCTCGGGGCGGCGCTGGTAGTAACGGGTAGTGTCCAACGGATGGGAGGCAATATCAGACTCACGGTCAACCTGATCGATGTCCGGACTCAGAGACAGCGTGATTCCCGGACGATCGATGCAGACCTGCGTAACCTGCCCAGCCTGCAAGACGACGTCGCCATGAAAGTTGCACAACTGCTCAACGCAACACTGCCTCAAGGCGCCAGGGAGCTCCTGAGTTCCGCTGATCCAAACATGCCGGCTGCTTCCGACTTTTACATTCAGGGACGGGGCTATTTGCAGCACTACGAGAATGCCGACAGCGTCGAGAGCGCGATCCAGTTGTTCAAACATGCCCTTGAATTGGACGGCAGGTACGCACTCGCCCACGCAGCCCTCGGAGAGGCTTACTGGCGAAAATACGAACTGACCAAGGATTTGCAGCTGGCGGAACTCGCCAATCGAAATTGTGAGGCGGCCCTTAAGTTCAATGATCGCCTCAGTCCCGTGTACGTCACTCTCGCTCTGATCGCCAACGGTACTGGACATTATGAAGACGCTATCCAACAAGCGCAGAAATCTCTGGAAATCAATTTTCTCGAGGCCGGTGCTTACCGTGAGCTTGCAAAGGCGTACCAGAACTTGGGGAAGCTTACCGAGGCGGAATCGACGCATCGGCGAGCGATCGAAGCGCGACCCGGCGACTGGGCTAGCCACAGCGCGCTTGGGCTCTTCTATTCCCAGCATGGGCGCTATGCAGAGGCCGAGACGGAATTTAAAGCTGTGCTTGATCTTACTCCCGACAATGTCCGCGCATACAATAATCTCGGTGGACTTTACCAGCTCATGCATCGGTATCAGGAAGCTGAAACGATGTTGAAGAAGTCACTGGCGATCCGGCCGACGGCGAGCGGATTCTCAAATCTGGGCACACTCTATTTTTTCTATCTGAAAAATCCTACCGCTGCGGCTCGCATGTTCGAGCAGGCCATCCAGAAGAGCGACCACGACTATCGCTATTGGCGCAATCTTGCCGCTGCCTATTCCTGGAGTCCACAGGAGCAGGGGAAGGCGCAAGCCGCTTACAAGAAGGCGATAGAACTCGGTGAACAAGAGCGCCAGACAAATCCGCGCAGCCAAACACTATTGGTGTCGCTGGCAGACTGCTATGCGATGGTGGGAGAAAGCGGCCGCGCACTGGATTACGTAAAACAAGCAATGGATGTTGCGCCACTCACTAACAGCCAGATGGCCACCGTTGCGGGAATTTATGAACAGTTGGGCCAACGGGCAGGAGCCCTGGAGTGGATCGGCAAGGCCGTGCGTGGTGGTTATCCGCGCGATCTGATTGATAGTTCGCCAAGCCTCGCTCAGTTACGTTCCGATCCGGCTTTCGAATCACTAACGAAACCCTAAC
>QHXA01000489.1 GCA_003222755.1 Acidobacteriota bacterium | reverse complement strand
CCCCGGCTAATTTCCTGACACGCCTCCGGCGTGCGCAAAATGGACAAACTTGAGGCGGCGGTCTATGACTGCCCACGATACCTCAATTGTGAATTTCGGGACGGTCATAGACCGCCCCTACAACGGCTTGCTGAACAGTTTCTTCTCGGTCTGATTCAGCGATACGCACCCGTCTTCCGTCACGAGCAAGGTGTCGCCGAATACCATGTAACCCGACAGCGGCAAATATGTATTCGGATGGGCGATCACTACCATTCCTTTATTGACCACGCAATCGACGTCTTCGAGCACCCATGGATTCTCATCGGGATACAGCCCCAGATTGTGCCCTCGCACACGGGTGTACTTCGCGCCGGTGTATTCGCCATAGCCCTCGCGCCTGAAGACGTCGTTTTGCACCCGAGCCACATCTTTAATATTCACGCCCGGTTTGATGAATCTCTGAGCCGCGGCCTGCGCTTCATGAAAGATCGCGAACGAACGGTGCTGGTTGATACTTGGTTCGCCCAGCACAAGAGTCCGGCAAATCTGAGCGTAATAGCCGTTCAGTTGCGGCGTGAGCTCCGTTGTAATGTTGTCGCCCTGCTGAAAACGGCGCTCGATTGGAGGGCGCATGCCGAACACTTCCGTTCCTCCGGACCCGATGAGCATGAAGTTGTCTTCCGCTCCGTGCGTTTTCAGAAACGCTTCGACCTCGGCAACAAGCTCGTACTCCGCCATGCCCACTTCGGCCGTGTCGACGAAATGCTTGTAGCCCGCGTCCGCCAGACGTGCCGCTTCTTTGATGAACTCAATCTCTTCCGGCGTCTTGAAGCGGCGCAGCGTCTCAATGGCGGCCGTTGCGGATGAAGTCGCCTCGTCGACGAAGCGCGCTTCCATGAATTCCCTTCCTGCAATGGCGGTCTTGCGGGCGATCAGGCGCCGAATCGCGGAATTAAAATCCGGATCCCAGCTGACGTTCGCATCCAGCGCGTTGGCCAGAAGCTCGTAATCCCATGGATGCGATAAGACGATTGATAGCTCATTCGAGCGCGTGAGTGCCGCTACAGCATGCGGTCCGAAGAAACTGAAATTGACGAGCGCGCGGAAGAAGTCTTTACGCCAGCTGTGTCCGTACAGGAGCAGGACATCCCAACCAGATTCGGCCATCAAATCGACGAACTGCCGTCGACGTTCAATATTCAACATGGCCGCTCAGTTTATCCCGATTATGCTAGATTCTGCACGCTCAGGAGGAAGGCAATGAAGCGCCGGAACGAAGAACGCGTGCCGCTCGGCCGCCTGGCCAAACCCGAGGAAGTTGCCGCAGTCGTTCTCTTCCTCGCGTCCGAGCAAGCGAGCTACGTGACGGGCGCGATCATTCCAATGGATGGCGGATGGCTGGCGGCCATTTAGGCGTATGTAAGGAGCCAAACACGATGAAACGTATGCTGACATTGCTGGTTCTTGGGTCCGGGGTAGCTATCGCCATCCCGCAGACACCACCTCCAACCATCGACAAATTCTTTTTCGATTTCACCGCGGAATGGATGCGGGGCAATGCGAACGCCGCCACCGCGACCCGCTATTTCACAGGCGAAGAGCAAGCCCGCCTGGAGCGACAGCTGACACCCGACACGGAAGCCTATCGTCACGACCGCATCAAGCTCGCGCGCAAAGGTCTTGCGGAGTTACGAAAGTTCGATCGCACGAGAATGTCCGAGACCCAGCGTGTATCCGCAGATCTGATGGAGTGGCAACTCGACACCATCGTGCGGGAAGAGCCCTATCTGGATTATTCGTTTCCGCTAAACCAGTTCAACGGCGTCAATGTGAACATCATCGAAACCATGACCGTGCGGCGCCCGCTCTCGAACCAACGTGATGCGGAAAACTATGTAGCCGCGCTCGGCCAGGTCGGCGCCAGGATGGACGAGGCCGTTGCCGAAGCGAGGCGGCTGGCGGCAAAGAACATGATTCCGCCGCGCTTCATCATTCAGGCAACCCTTACGCAACTGAAACAGTTCATCGGCACAGATCCCGTGGAAAATCCCTTGATTACAACGTTCCAACAACGGATGAGCTCGGTCGCGGCAATTCCCGATCCTCGACGAACAGAACTCAGGGACGACGCCGCGCGAATCGTAAAGGACCAGGTGTATCCCGCATGGCAAAAAGCTATCGCGCTGCTTGAACCGTTTTTGGCGCGGGCGACCGACGATGCCGGTCTTTGGCGCTTCAAAGGCGGACCTGAGGCGTATGCCTACGTTCTGCGCCGTTTCACGACCACGGATCTGACTCCTGAGCAAATACACGAGATCGGATTGCGCGAAGTCGCACGCATCGAAAAAGAGATGGACACGATCTTGCGCAGACTGGGCCGCACGGACGGCTCCGTGAAAGAACGGATCGAGAAGCTGCAGGCGGATCTTGCCTATCCAAGAACAGAAGACGGACGGAAGTTGATCATGGCTGACGTCGAGCAAATTCTGCGGGATGCTGAAAGGCGGTCGCAGTCGTTGTTCGACGAGCGACCGAAGTCGCCAGTGGTTGCGCAGCCGTTTCCCCGCTTCCGAGAAGCCAATGCCGCCGCGAATTACAGCGCACCGGCGCCGGATGGGTCACGTCCCGGAGTATTTCAAATTCCTCTACGGCCGGAGCGCATGACGAAATTCGGCCTGCGCAGCCTGGTGTATCACGAGACGGTTCCGGGCCATCACTTCCAAATCGCCTTCGAGGTGGAGAATAAATTGCTTCCCCGATTCCGGCAGATTCGCGCATTCGGTGGGATTTCGGCGCTTGGCGAGGGCTGGGGTCTGTATGCGGAGAGGCTCGCGGCAGAATCCGGCTGGTACGAAGGCGATTTAGAGGGGCGTCTGGGTCAACTCGACTCCGAATTATTCAGAGCACGCCGCCTGGTCGTCGATACCGGCATTCACGCAAAACGTTGGACTCGCCAGCAGGCCATTGATTACGGCATTGAAGCAAGCGAAGTCGAGCGATACGTCGTGAACCCGGGCCAGGCCTGCTCGTACATGATCGGTGAACTCAAGATCATTGAACTCAGAGAAAAAGCGATAAAAGCGCTCGGCGACAAGTTCTCGTTAAACCGATTCCATGACACTGTTCTAAATACGGGTACGGTACCGCTCACCGTCTTGGAACGGCAGGTGGAGGGCTACATCCGGGGACTTTAATGGAAGATGGTCCATGATCCTGGTCCATCGTCCATGCCAAATGTAATTGTTCAATGGCCTCCTTCGCTCGATTCCGGTATTCTTCAACGCCAGGATCTGCGGAGGGATTGCCTATGACGGAGCCTACAAAAGAAGAACTGCTAGCCCGTATCGCTGAACTAGAGAAGCAGATGGGAACGAAAAAGACCGGCCGGCTGGAATTCAAGGTGAGCGAGAAGGGCGGAGTCAGTGTCTACGGCCTCGGCCGGTTTCCGGTGACGCTCTATTACGAACAGTGGCAGCGCTTGCTTGGAGCGGCCGACGATCTTCGAGGATTCCTTGAAGAAAACAAAAACAAGCTGAACCACAAGAGCACCGAATGATGTTGGCGTTGTGAGGCTCGAAACGGCCCATCTCCAACTGCTGCCGTACTCGCCCGAACATCTGCTGGCGTTGATTGAAGGCGTCGACCAGTTCGAGCAACGCTTCGGCATGCGTGCCG
>QHXA01000438.1 GCA_003222755.1 Acidobacteriota bacterium | reverse complement strand
GCGCTTGCGCTCGCTCCGCTTGCGTGGGGCGCCTCAATAAATACGTCCATCTGCTGCCCCACGTAAAATGGCACATCCTTATCGGTGAAGCGGAAGATCGCCTGAAGAACTCGCGTGTCCACACGTTCAGTGCCGTCACCGGTGAGCGACTTCTTGGGGACCACATATGGCTCGAACCGGACGAACTCGAGCGATGCCCGGCGGTTGCTGTTGCCACGCTCGGCCGCTTCCCCGGGACATCCCGGTTCAACACGCCAGGCGTCGTTTTCGTCGATATCTGCGCGAACGTGAAGTTCGCCGACCTCACCCATGACGAGCAATGGTGTCGGCAACTGCCCGGCTTGCGCGTATTCGCCGACTCGAACATTGAGTTGAAGGATGTTGCCGTCAATCGGTGCGCCCATGGTCAGGCGGTCGAGATCGGCTTCCACGCGACGGACCTGGGCCTCCGCGTTGGCTACTTCGGCGTGCGCAACTTCAATCGGCCTTCAACAGAGCCAGCGCAGCTTTAGCTTCTTCCAATCGTGCCGCTGCAACCTTCGTTGCATCGCGCCGGCGCAGGACATCTTCTTCCCGAATGGCTCGCTTGTCCGAAACGCTATCAATCAGCCGTTGTTGATTTTGGGCATCCGCCAATGCCGCCTCTGCTTCGTCGACCTTGGCTTCTGCCTGCGGCACTTCCTCGGGACGGGGAGCTTGTTCCAACCGCGCAAGCCGCATCCGGACCACTTCAAGATTGCTTTTCCGAAGAGCCAACTCTGCACGTACATCTCGATCGTCGAGTGAAAACAGGGGCGAACCTCTACGGACGTGGTCTCCAGCCTTCACGTGAACCGCTGTCACCAAACCTGGGACGGCGGTACTGATTGAAATATTTTCCGAACTCGGCTCAACCAACCCGACAGCCGCCACGGTGTTCCGGAAAAATGTCTTCGCTGGATCCGCAGGAGGCGGCGAGGATTCGTTCCGCCAACGCCATTCATATGCTTTTACCGAGGTAAAGGCTAAAGAGAGTAACGCTATAACTGGAATCGTCCATCTTTTCATAAGTTCACCTGTTCATTTTCTTGATGGCTGTGCCCTGTCGGGCTTGCATTCGCTCCGCTCATGCGATTAACAGTCACGCCCGTGATCCGCCCATCCTCCATTCGCGCGATCCTGTCGGCAAACTGGAAGACACGATTGTCGTGTGTGACAACAATGGTGGCCCGGCCGGGACGCACCGCGTGTGAGGCAAGAAGTTCCATCACCTGATGTCCCGTCTCGGCATCCAGCGCCGATGTCGGCTCGTCGCATACGAGAAGACGAGGCTCGTGGACAAGAGCGCGCGCAAAAGCGACGCGCTGCTGCTGTCCTCCGGAGAGTTGTGCAGGGTACGCATCGACCCGGTCTTCCATCCCAAGCTCTGCCAGCAATTGCGCGGCGCGATCGACGGAAGACTTGCGGGGAAGGCCTGCTGCGAGAAGCGGTATAGCCGCGTTCTCCGCAGCGGTGAGCGCCGGCAGAAGATTGAATTGCTGGAAAACGAAACCCAGGTTCTTGCGGCGAAATTGCACCAGCCGGTCTCCCGCCAGCGAATCGATACGCTCACCGAGCACCTGGACTTCGCCACCGGTCGCGTTCAGTACGCCCGCAATCACAGACAATAATGTTGTCTTGCCGCAACCGCTTGGACCGACCAACATTGTCAGTTCACCGAAAGGAATTTCAAGATCGACGGAGCGTAACGCCCGAATACGCGTTTCACCGCTGCCAAAATCCTTCTCTACTGCGCGGCATTCCGCTGCGAAACTCATGCTCACCCCCGAAAAACAACTGCCGGCTCGAGCGTCAAGACACGACGAACGCTGAGTAAACTAGCCAGGAAGACGACGAAGAAGATCGCGACCGCCACTCCGGCCATGTTCTGCCACAACAGAACCAGCCCACGGGTCGGATCGTTGTGAAGCGTGATCGAAAAGAAAACGCCGGCGATGCCGGAACCGATCGAATAGCCAATCGCTGCAACCGTAAGCGCCTGCAATAAGATCATGCCGACGATGCTCCCGTTCGTAACTCCAATGGCTTTCAGTGCGCCGAACTGCTTGAGGTTTTCTATCGTGAAAATATAAAAAGTTTGGCCGGCAACGACGGCGCCCACAATCAAGGCAATCCCGATTGTGATGCCAAAGTTCACGGGGATTCCCGTGTTCTTGACGTAATAGAAGACCGTTTGCCAGGCGAAAGCCCGACCGGACACGGCACGCAAGTCGGTGTACTTCTCGATGCGATCGCACAGATCGCGCACAGGAATCCCGGGTTGTGGTTTGACCAAAACAAAGGACAGCTGGTCGCGCTCGCGGCCCACGAACTTGATCGCCTGGCTGTAGCGCGAAAACATCACAGGGAAAGTCGCAAACGGTGCGGACGCTTCTGCAATGCCGACGATGCGCACAAGATGATCATTGAGTTCCAAAGTGCGGCCCAAATCCAAGGGTTGACCAGGGAACAAAAACTTATAGCCGGCACGGTCGATGATTACTGAATCCGGTTGCCGAAGATCTTCCACGGAGCCGAGAATCATCTTGTCGCGAGAGGGCGCGCCCACCAGGCTTGCATCGTCCACGCCCATCATCACGACGACCCTGAAAGTGCCGTCCGCCGCCTTCGCTCGTGGCTGTCCTTTGAAGAGCCGCACTGCCCAGAGAACCCCCGGAACACCGCGAACGCGATACAGATCATTTTCAGTGAGCGCTTTCACCTCATCGATATAGAGGGTCTTCTTGTCCATGACCCAGACGTCGGCATCGGTCACATCGAGGATCTGACTGGTCGTCCGTTTCATGATGCCGGCAAAGATTGAGGATTGGTTCTCGAGCAAGAACGTCGAAAAGGCAATCGCGAAAATCAGACTCAGATACTTCGCGCGGTCCCCGGTCAACATTCTCAAAGCGACATAGTTCATGGCCGAACCTTTCCTGCGTCCAATTGAAACTGTTTGCGAAACGTCCGATCGAACATCCTTGCGGGTACAAAGCGCCGTAGACGGCTCAGAGTCAAACCGTCGCCAACGGGATAGCGGGATCTTGGCCGATTGGCAGTGACGGCCGTGTACACGACCTCCGCGACTGCACGAGGATCGGTGCCCTGCTCAATCTTCTGAAGAATGCCCTGCGTCACTCGTCGTTTTGCGGCAGCGTACGCGACCAAATCCGCGCCAGTCGGCCTGCCGTGAGCGCCAAGACTTGTTTTCGTGAAACTCGGCTCCACGAGCAACGCGCGAATACCGAAATGGCGCACCTCATGATCCAGTGTCTCTGTGTAGCCTTCGAGCGCGTGTTTGGTCGCGGTATAGATGCCCATGTAAGGTCCGGGCAGAAATCCCAAGACTGAGCTAATGTTCACGATGCGGCCAAAACCTTGCCGTCGCATCGCCGGAAGCACCGCCTGCGTGATTCGCAGAACACCGAAGAAGTTCGCGTCGAACTGTTGTTGGGCTTCCTCGATGCTCGTTTCTTCCAGCGCTCCCATTAGCGCGTAACCGGCGTTGTTAACGAGAACATGCAGCGCCTTCTCGCGATCCATTACGCTGTCGACGACCTGCTCGACAGAGGACGTGCTGGTCACGTCCAGGCGAATCACCTCCACTCCCGCCATAGCGGTGGGGTGATCGTGCACGGTCCCAAAGACACGCAAGCCGCGTGCTGCCAGCACCTGCGCGATTTCCCGACCGATCCCAGACGATACTCCGGTCACTAACGCAACTTTGGTGTTTTCGTCAATTGCCATAGGTGTCACTCCTGTGCATTGGATGATTACAATCATCTAATTGGGGACAAAAAAAGCGCCTTCCGTTCGGCATCAAAACCGAGCTTTCTTCGGGGTTCCGATTTGAAGGATTCGCAGGACCGACGGTGTTCTTCATAAGATTATTCTTTCAATAAAACCAAAACAAATTGATGTGCGGCCTATGGACAAAAAGAGCGGATATAGAACTCCTTCGCTCCCTGCAAGATTCTCTGCCGCATACCGTCGTCCGCCACTGCCCGTGCAACACTGAGAACGCCAGCCATCCCTGAAAACAGCACGGCGAAATGACGCATCTTCTCCGCTTCCGTTGAGCCGGGCAGGTACTTTAAAAACCGCCTTGCATGGTCTCGGATCGCCTTATCGAAACGAAGGCGGACTGGCCGCGGATGCCGTGCGACTTCCGACGCAAGAGCGGCAACGGGACAGCCTTCGGAGGCGCTCCCACAATGCTCCGGACTGAGATACGTTTCGATGATGCTTTTCAGCTCGGCGCCCGGACGTGCTCTTTTGGCGGCCTCGAGTAGCATCTGTG
>QHXA01000437.1:597-4461 GCA_003222755.1 Acidobacteriota bacterium | reverse complement strand
ACAATCGCATCGCTTAATTTGTGCCGCGCAATCAGAGCGGCCGCTTGTTGGCGATCTTCACCGGTGCCCATGACCAAGCAGCCGATTCGCGGATACCGGTGTTTCAATCGCGCCATGGCCTGCACTAGCAACTCGAATCCATACTCCGGGCGGAAAAACATTGTTGAAGTCATCACTGGCGAATGCTGCTGCAGCCAACTCTCGATCTCCGAGGGCGGCACAACCTCGCGCGCTTCGATCGGCAAAAACGCGGGCGTGATCTCGATCTGTTCTTTCGCCAGACCCAATGCCATGACGGCACTTGCAATTTCACCGTTCACGCAAGTCACCTGCCGATACAAGACACATGTGAACCGCATGACACGCCGCATCCATTGCGGCGCACTGCGGATGTAGGCTGGTGCCATTCCCGAATGCAGCGTCAGTGTTGCTCCAGGCCCAAACTGCGAAGCGATTCCGCATGCGAGGGCAATCGCCCAGCTCTTCGGGTTGTGTCCATTGGTATGAACGTGGAGCGTCCAGTCATTCCACACGTGCCGGACCAGCTCTCGGAGGAGATCCAGCGCTCCTGAGACCTTGATATACGCATCGCTCTGGGGTGCGCGCGGATCGATGTTAAGCACACTCGACTGCTGCCCCGCCTGCCTCATGCGCGCGTGCGCGCTCCACACGTGGACGGAAATTCCGCCGTGCGGCGGCGGGTACGGACCGACAAAAAGCACCTTCATCAATGAATCTCCGGCACCACAGCTCAAACGTGATCAGCGTCCAGAGCTGCAAGTCCAACGGCCGGCCTCGATCATTCATCTCGATCAGCCGCTCGATGTACGGCTTTCGGAATATTCCGCGCTGCCGGCTCGTTCGCGATAGAAGCAGGTCTCGCACGTACGAGCTCAACTGCCCGCGAAACCAGCGCCCGAGAGGAATTGCAAACCCACGCTTCGGCCGGTACAGGATCTCGTTCGGCAAAATGCCTTCCATCGCTTTTTTGAAGATGTACTTGCTCGTCTTCCCGTTCAGCTTTAGTTCCGGCGGAATAGTGGCCGCGAACTCGACGAACTTGTGATCGAGCAATGGCACGCGCGCTTCAATCGAATGCGCCATGCTCATTCGATCGACCTTCGTCAAGATGTCGTTCGGCAGGTAATTCTTGATATCCATGTACTGGAGCGAGGAGAGCCAATGCAGGTTTCCGTTCTGCACGAAGCAGCGCCAGATGCCGCGTGGGTCTTCAGTCCGAATTACCTCGTATGCGTCAGCCTCGAACAGCGACGCCTTCTCAAAATCCCGGAACAGGATGTTGGCATCGAAATAGCGATCCGCGCCATCGAACGCAAGGTGCCGCAGGAAATTGCGGCCCTTGATTCCCTCCGGCAGTAGCGATCCGGCAAAACCCGCAACCTTTCTTATAGGGTAAGGAATCTTGGCAAGCAGGCGCTCGTTCTGCTCTTTAATGTAGCGATCGTAACCGGCAAATAACTCGTCGCCACCGTCTCCTGACAACACGACCGTCACGTGTTCAGCCGCCAATTTGGAAACCATATAGGTCGGGATGGCGGAAGAATCGCCGAACGGTTCGTCCAGGTACCATGCGAGGTCATCGATTAGGGTTAAGACATTTGGATCGATGACAAGCTCATGATGATCGGTGCCGAACTTCTGCGCCACCTGTCGCGCGTACTTGAGTTCGTCATAATCCTCATCCGGGAAACCAATCGAAAAGGTCTTCACCGGCCCCGAGCTGAGGCGCGCCATCGTCGCAACTACCGAACTGGAATCGATGCCGCCGCTCAGGAAGGCGCCTAGCGGAACGTCCGAGATGAGCCGCAGCCGGACGGAATCCTCCAGCAGATCGCGCAGCCGCTCGATGAAGTACTGCTCGCTTTTGCCGTAATCCGGATCGAACTCGACGTCCCAATACTGGCGGACTTGAACACCGTGCCGTGCCGATGCGGTCAGGATGTGACCTGGTTTTAATTTGTGAACCCCTTCGATGATGCTTTCCGAAGAAGGCGTGCACATCGCGCTGAAAAGGTGATTCACTGAACTCCAGTTGAGCCGGCGGCCGAGTTCCGGCAGTTGGAGTACCGCCTTCAATTCAGAACCGAATGCGAGCCGGCCATCGACGACGGTGTAGAAGAGGGGCTTGATTCCCAGCCGGTCACGCGCGAGCACCAGTGTTTTGCGCCGCTCGTCCCAAAGCGCAAATGCAAACATGCCCCGCATCTTGTCGACGCAGGATTCACCGTATTGCTCGTACAGATGAACGATGACTTCCGTATCCGTGGACGTGTAGAACCGATGTCCCTGGCGCTCTAATAAGCCGCGCAACCCTGTGAAGTTGTAGATTTCGCCGTTGAAGACGACCCAGACAGAACCGTCTTCATTGTGCACCGGCTGGTGGCCCCCAGCGACGTCAATGATGCTGAGCCGCCGCATTCCCAGTACGACTTCCGGGGCCGCGTAATAGCCATCATCATTGGGACCGCGATGCACCATCGCATCGCACATCGCCTGGACTTCATCTTCCGATACCGGCTTGCCGCGCAGGCTGAACAGACCCGCGATTCCACACATGCACACTCGTTTGGGCAAGCAGCATTCCAATCGGCATGATCGTCAATGGAACGGTTTGGGTGTGGAACTGCAGGCCACAAGTGGAATTTGCCGGACGCCGACGGAGGAACGGTACTCTTGAATCAAGCATGTAGTCGCGTGGCTTTAGCCCGCGTTCAAACCGGCCCGAACGCTCCCCCTCAGGATCCGAAGATTTCGCCGTACGCCTGTTGATACTCTCCGTAATCCGAAGAGCTGAAGGTCACGAAGATAACGCGCTCAATCGTGGTAGGACCATCCAGCACATCTTTTACGGTTCGCAACGCGATCCGGCAGGCTTCATTGATTGGATAACCGTACGCACCTGTTGAGATCGACGGGAAGGCGATCGTTTTGAGCCGATGCTCGTGGGCAATCCGAAGGCTATTACGATAGCAGTTTGCGAGCAGTTCCGATTCTTTGCCGCCTTTCCTGTAGATCGGCCCGACGGTGTGAATGACGAATTTTGCTGGCAGCTTATATCCTTTCGTGATTTTCGCTTCTCCCGTCTCGCAACCCTTCAGCGTTCGACATTCTGCGAGGAGCTGCGGTCCTGCCGCTCTGTGAATAGCTCCGTCTACACCACCGCCGCCGAGCAGAGTGGTGTTCGCCGCATTCACAATGGCATCGACCGTCTGTTTGGTGATGTCACCCATGCTGATTTCAATTTTCTCCATACGCAGAGTTTACCGTCATGGCTGGCAGACCTGCCACACCGCTGTACGACCGCATACCGCAATCGAACGGGCTGCTTTTTGGATCGTACTCGGAAGCAGGCACATTCATCACAGTGAAAGATCCGCAGTGCGGGAAGCTCCCCTCAAGCCTGCAGCCTCTTTGCACGTTGAACGCACCGCCTCGCCGTTTGGCGCAATAACAACGAAAACACTCGGCGGATTCGTTAACGCGAGCGCCACCCAAAGAACCTTTCAAGGACAACTTCGATTCAACTTTGAAATTCTGTTCGGCAATTGGGCGATCGGAACTTCGGCGAACTGCGCAGCGCCCAAACACAAGCGCGGAAGGCGCTGGCCCGAGGAATCAAAGAAGAACTCTCTCGACGAGTTCCCGAGCTGGTTGAACTCAACGCGGCGGAAGGCAAGCTTTTGGATCTCCTGCCGGTGCTTGAGCGCGCGGTGGACCGGGCTGGCAATACGAAGGGAAGCTGGTTGCGCGATTCCGCTGTGGCGGGAGCGGCGAAGCTGCTGACCAGCAGTTCCGCCGTCGGCTTAGGTGCAGCGGTTTTGCGAAATGTATTAGCCGAGCTAG
>QHXA01000437.1:0-577 GCA_003222755.1 Acidobacteriota bacterium | reverse complement strand
AGGATGCAGCAGCGGTTTCCGGGAAAATTCGGTCCGCCCCATCTGAAAGCCGCCTTCGGACGTGTGGAGGCCTTGGCGACGAGTGTCGACCAATCGACTACCGGCCCCAGTTCAACAACCGAGTGAGCACAGCATAGACGCGCGCGACGCAATAGGCGGTCGTGTCGGAAAACCAGCCGCGCGCCACGAGACGCACCATCGCCGCAAAAGCTAGCGCCGCGAGACCGATGATGGTCCAAATCGTGTTTGAGGACTCCCCTCCTCCTTCAGGCTGGAGATCTTCATTGCCAGCCCAAATCTTTCGCAACCAGCCGATCCACGAGAATCGTCAGGTTGGCAATATTTTCGGTGTTCTCTTTCACCTGCTCGGATAGCCTGTCGAGAGCCTTGTGCGTGTTCTTCTGCGCGGCCTCTAATTCGAGATGCGCCGTCGTGATTTGCCCCATGTGTTCCGTCATCCCACCCAGTCGCTCCGATACCCGTTCCAGGTTGCGCTCGATCCGTTCGAATCGTTCTTGAACTTCCTTTTCCATATCGAGTCCAGTTTACGTTGTCGACCGTCAGGCCACATCCATTT
>QHXA01000436.1:563-4432 GCA_003222755.1 Acidobacteriota bacterium | reverse complement strand
ACCTGGAGTGCGCGGCGACGTGATGGAGATCATCTACGTTGGGCCGAAGTCGGCGAATCCGGGCGGACAAATTTACAACCGGGATCTGAATAATTTTGGGCCGGCGGTCGGTTTCGCATGGAACGTTCCATGGGGCGGTCAAGGTAAAACAACACTGCGCGGAGGATATCAGGTTCAGTATCTCGGAGGCGGACGTGGATTCGTCATCGACACTGCGCTGGGTAATCCGCCGGGTAGCAGCAACACGGCGAACTATATAATTCCGGCGACGGATCCCTACTTCAGTATCGAGAAACTCATCGCGAATCCAAGCCTTGTACCAGTTCAGCCACTATTCCTCCCGAATCCGACCTCGACAATAATTCCGGTGACGGACCGAACCGGGCTTATGAATGCTTTCGACCCCAATTTCGTAAGTCCGTACATCCAGAACCTCACGCTCTCACTGACGCGCAACCTGACTTCGAAGCTGACGATGGATCTTCGATACATCGGGACACTTAGCCGAAAGCTTCCCAGCAACATCGATCTCAACGCAACCAACTTCCTATACAACGGCTTGAAGGAAGCATTCGACGCGGCAAGGCGCGGCGGCGACTCTCCATTGCTCGATCAGATGTTCAAAGGACTCAACATTGGCGGAACGAATTGTTTGACCGCGACGGGCACGACTCCGTGCGCTCCCGTGGGTACAGTGAACTCCGCCGGCGTGCTGCAGACAGGCGCTATGCATCTGCGATCGGCCCTCCAGACCCAAACCAACCTGGCCAACGGCAACTATGTGGGACTGGCCACCACGCTGAATACGCTGACCAACGCTGTTTCCGGCAGTCGATCGGGATCGGTACTTGTGTATAACGGCTTCCCGGAAAACTTCATCAAGACGAACCCGCAAGTCAGCTCCGCCGTCATGGAAACAAACTTGGGCCACGCCAACTACCATTCACTGCAAACACAGGTTTCGCTTCGGCCGACAGCAGGAGTGAGTACCCAGTTGACATACACGTGGAGCCGGAATCTCGGAATGGCTCCAGGGGAGGGACCAAACGGGACCGGCGCCACCTTCACCGATCCCACGAATCAGGCCGCAGACTACAGTCTGCTTTCCACGCATCGAGAACACGTCGTGGTCAACTACGGCACGTTCGAACTGCCGATCGGCCCCCGAAAGCTTCTCTTCGGGAAGTCGACTGGAATCGCGGCGCGGCTCATCGAAAACTGGCAGGCCAGTTGGATCGTTAACCTGAGTTCCGGACCTCCGCTCAGCGTTTCGGCTCAGAATATGTTGTTTGGCCTCGGCGTGCCGGACGTCGTCGGCCCATTCGACCGCAAAGATTACAGGGCTGCTTGGGCCAATGGAGCACCCTCAGGCAATATCTTCACGGATGCTAACAGCCAGCCTTTGTACACGAGGGTGAAGGATCCGCAGTGCACGAATTCCGGCATCGTAGCGCCATCGTTGCAGGCGTTTTGCACGCTAAACGCGATAAGGAATTCCTCCGGTCAGGTCGTGCTGCAAACTCCACTGCCCGGCAACCGCGGTACGCTTGGACGGAACCCAATTGAAGGCCTCGGCACGTGGTCAGCCGACATGGCTATGCAAAAACGCGTTCAAATTGCCGAATCGAAGAGCTTCACTCTTCGTGTGGATGCGAGGAATATCTTCAATCATCCGACGCCGGCTATCCCCGGAACGTTTGCGACGACTGGTGGAACCGCAGACCTGAATCTGCAGAGCACGGTTCCTTTTGGAATCTTCAGCACCAAAGCCGGAAACCGTTCGTTCCAGTTGAAGGCCCGAGTCGATTTTTGACGTGAATGTCAGCCACAAAAAGGCACAGAAATCACAAAAGACTTTTGTGTATTTTGTGCCTTTTTGTGGCTATTCCTGCCGTATCACAAAACCCGAACGAACAAATCGGGCTTCGTCTGATCGCCGTTAAAACCGAAGCTGAAGCCATCAGCCTGCTGAATCAGATTCAATCCGGACAATCCTTCGAAGCAATTGCCAAAGCTCATTCCACGGATCCTTCCGCGAAGGATGGCGGCTTCTTGGGAACATTTCGCCTGACGGATCTGAAAGCCGATCTTCAGCGCATTGTGACCGGACTAGAGGCAGGCCAGATTAGCCCAGCAACCGCGATCGGGGGCGAATTTCTCATTCTGCAGCGGCTCACGTTCGAAGAAGCGAACTGGATGGCTTCTTATAACGCCGGGCTTGCGGCGTTTGAGAGCGCGCGCTATGAAGACGCTGCGCAAAAGTTTTTGCAAGCCTTGCCGTATGCGGAAAAGCTGACGCCGGTGGACGACCGGCTGGAAGACAATCTGCACGGGCTGGCTGAAGCGTATCGGCTGCAAAAGCAATATGCCGATGCTGAACCATTTTATCGGCGATACCTTGCCCTCCATTGGGGCGGACCCAGCGCGCCTGAAGTGGCTGAAGTGTTAGACCGCCTTTCCATGCTCGTCACCTTGTCCTACTTTCAAGATTCTCAATTTGAGGAAGCGCGGAGCAAGTTTCTCGAGGCTGTGGAACATTCGCCTCTAGGTGAAGGACTGTTCACGGCCATCAGTTCCATCCTGTTCGACGCTCAACTGGTGGATGAGGCGGAAGCCATCATGGAACGTGCGGCCCAATTATTTCCAACTTCTCGAGGCGTCCATTACCGCTTGGCCGAACTTTACCGAAGGAGCTGGAAACCAAGGAAAGCGCTGGAGGTATTCGAGAGGATTGGCCGGATGAAAGCGTCCGCTGGCATCGATGCCATCGATCCTGCCATTGATCGCCTTCAACGTAGCGTCGTATATCAAAAAATCGGAAGCATTCATACCGAGTTGGCAGAGTTAGATCAGGCGGCGTCCGCTTACAAGAAAGCGCTGGAATTCACTCCCGATAGCGTCGATGCCCGTCTGGGCTTGGGCGACGTCTACCTACAACAAGGTAAAGCGGAGGATGCCTTAAAGGAATACAATCTCGCTCTCGCGAAGGATCCCAAAAGCGCCGCTGCTCATTTTCGTAATGCGGACGCGAACCTGCGGCTAGGCCGGTTTCCTGAAGCGTCCGCGGCTGCCGCGAAGGTCTTGTCACTGGACGCGCGACACCGAAAAGCACACTACGTCTTGGCCACAGCGCTCGTGCGAATGGGCACACAGGAGGAGAGTGAGCGGGAGCTGGAGGTCTATCGAAAACTCGAAGCGGAAGCCCGAGCCGAAACCGATCGCGGACGGAACATTGTCGTTGTCAATCGGGGGGCTGCAGCAAAACTGCTGGAAGGCTCCGCCTAAGAAGCGGTTGAAATATTTCGAAAGGCCATCGAAACCTTTCCTGATTCCGCGACGGCGTACCTGAATCTGGGAACTGCGCAAAGTAAACTAGGACAACACAAAGCCGCGGCCGACACATTCCAAAAGATACTCAGTCTGAACGTATCGGATAGTTTTTTGGTCTCCTGGAACCTCGCGCAGGAATACCAGCATCTCGGCGACAGCGAAGCCAGCCGCCGGCATCAGATCGTCTACCTGCAGAACATCGACGTGGCGTTGCGCGAAGCGCTCGAGACGAACCTTGAATGACGATGAGAGTTGCAACAACGATCGGTCTCATCTTCGCTTTCGCCAGCGCGGCGTGGCAGCAGATTGTCCCGATTACCTTTTCAGATGCCACCAAGCAGGCAGGCATTAACTTCAAACACGAGAATGGCGCTTCGCGTGAGAAGTACTTGCCGGAAACCATGAGCGCGGGCGCCCTCATCTTTGATTACGACAACGACGGATGGCCGGATATTTTTCTAGTCAACGGCGGATCATTTATCGATCGCGCTGCGGCAACTGCCGCTCGGCATCGGCTCTATCACAACAACCAAGACGGG
>QHXA01000436.1:0-530 GCA_003222755.1 Acidobacteriota bacterium | reverse complement strand
TCGGGCGTCGTCGTATCGGGCTTCGGAATGGGCGCCTGCTCCGCGGATTTCGACAATGACGGTTGGCCGGATCTGTACGTGACCGCCGTCGAATCCAATAAGTTCTACCGCAACAACGGTAACGGTACTTTCACAGATGTCACCGCCAAAGCAGGCAACGGCGGCAATGGTCTATGGAGTTCGAGTTGCGCGTTCGCCGACATTGATAATGATGGCGACGTCGACCTTTACGTGACGAACTACGTCGACTTCAGCGTCAAGAACAATAAGTATTGCAGCGCCATGCAAAACATTCGCACGTATTGTCATCCCAACGTGTATACCCCTGCTCCCGACATTCTTTATCGCAACAATGGCGACGGTACGTTTACCGACATCACGAAAGAAGCCGGCGTCTACAGGACCGATGGAAACGGACTTGGTGTGGTTTTCGGCGATTACGACAACGATGGTTGGGCCGACATCTACGTCGCAAACGATTCCGTTCCCAACTTCCTATTCCATAACAAGGGTAAGGGAATTTTCGAAGA
>QHXA01000422.1 GCA_003222755.1 Acidobacteriota bacterium | reverse complement strand
CACTTCCATGAACAGAGAAATAGGTCTGTTGCATCGCTTGCGAGCCACCTACATCGGGCAAGTTCAATTGCACGCCTACGACAAGCTGTCCGACGGATTGAATCGTGTGAGCCGTGGGCACCGAATCGAGAGTGTCGCGCGGAAGAACTTGTGCTTTGAAATTGGTCACGGTATCGACGACCGGCGACTCGGCAGCGACAGTCACTGTCTCTTCAACTGCGCCAACCGTCATCTCTGCATTGATCGTGGCCGTGAAATTGGACGGTAATTCGACCTCGCGCTTGACAGTCCTGAACCCAGGAAGAGAGAACGTGATCGTATAGGTTCCGGGGCGGAGATCAATGATCTTGTACGCGCCACGCTCGTCGCTGACCACCGAACGCAGCCTTTCGATCAACACAG
Source organism: Acidobacteriota bacterium (assembly GCA_003222755.1). GTDB lineage: Bacteria > Acidobacteriota > Terriglobia > 20CM-2-55-15 > 20CM-2-55-15 > 20CM-2-55-15. Next base: position 3,112 of record QHXA01000422.1, on the reverse strand, counting down.
GGCTGCTTGCTTCGACAGTCACGCCCGGTAGAACCGCACCACTCTGGTCTTTGACGGTGCCTGTGAACGCGCTCTGCGCAAAGCATTCAGGCGTCAGCGCGGTCAAAGACATCCATGATGCAAAAATAGCAATAGCGACGGAAGTGATTGTAGGTTTCCTCATACCTCTTCCTCCCAAGGAATATTCGGACGTCCGGTTCATCAGTCTTGGTTTGTTATGTCGTATATAAGGAACAGCGTCGCAGGTCAATAAACAAAATCGCCGGTTTCCATGGCCGATGAAGACATTTGAAATTGGACAAATCCTGCATCTCCACCTCGCGACGGTCCAATTTGCCATTTCGGATTTCGGATTTGAGATGCAGGATTTGTCCAATTTCAAAATTTTTTTGACCGTCACCCCAAGGCGCGACATACTCTACCCACTCGAACGCAAGCGGGGGTGAATAATGTCGAGAAGAATTTATCCGTTATCAGGCGTGAGCGTGTTACTTGCAGGATTGTTAACCCTGACGATCGCGCTGTCGCGACCTCAGTCCGCAACCCAACCGAGCACGAAGAATGGCGACTGGCCTTACTACACAGCCGATGTCAAGGGCACGAAGTACTCTCCTCTCGACCAGATCAAAGCATCAAATTTCAAAGATCTCGAGGTCGCATGGCGGTTCAAGACGGATAACCTCGGCACACGTCCTGAATACAAGTTGGAAGGCACGCCGCTCGTGGTCAAAGGAATTCTCTACGCAACAGGGGGAACACGTCGCAATGTCTTCGCACTGCGGGCGGACACCGGTGAATTGCTGTGGACGCACCCCGAATTCGAAGGCGCGCGCGCTGTGAATGCACCGCGGCAGTTGTCAGGCCGCGGTGTGTCTTATTGGACCGACGGCAAGGAAGAGCGCATCCTCTACGTCACCACGGGCTATCGGCTCGTTGCTCTTGACGCGAAGACCGGAAACAGAATTCCCAGCTTCGGGAAAGATGGTGTCGTCGATCTTAAGGTTGGCCTTATATACGGCACCGGCCAGCAGATCGATTTGGAAAGCGGAGATGCCGGGCTCCACTCCACACCGACCGTTGTTAAAGATGTCGTGATCGTCGGAATAGCAATGAAAGAAGGCATGACGGTCAAGACGCACAACAACACCAAAGGTCAGGTCCGCGCCTTCGACGTGAAATCCGGCAAACTGCTTTGGACCTTCAATACGATTCCCAGACCCGGTGAATTCGGCAATGACACATGGCTGAACAACTCCTGGGCGACGAACGGTAACACCGGCGTGTGGACGCAGATCACCGTTGATGAAGAGCTCGGGCTGGTTTACTTGCCCGTCGAATCGCCGACATCCGATTTTTATGGTGGGCATCGTCCCGGTAACAATCTCTTCGGCGAGAGTCTGGTCTGCGTCGATCTGAAGACAGGCCAGCGCAAGTGGCATTTTCAAATCGTCCATCATCCCATTTGGGATTACGACCTCTCCTCCGCGCCGATTCTGGCCGACATCGTTGTCGATGGCAAGCCGATCAAAGCGGTCGCAGTGCCGAGCAAAGAATCGTTTCTGTACGTTTTCGATCGTGTGACCGGAAAACCTGTCTGGCCCATCGAAGAGCGCCCAGTTCCAAAAGGTGACGTTCCTGGCGAGTGGTATTCTCCGACACAGCCGTTTCCGACGAAGCCGCCTGCCTATGCGCGCCAGACAGTGACAATCGATGATTTGATCGACTTCACACCGGCGCTCCGCTCGCAAGCGTCGCAGCTGGTTGAAAGCTTCAAGATCGGGCCAATGTTCAATCCCCCGGTCCTCAGCAAAGTCGGTGGACCACTGGCTGCGCTGACGCTGGGTACTACGGGTGGCGGGACCAATTGGCCGGGAGCCGGTTACGATCCGGAAACGCATATCGCGTATGCGCAGGCAAACAATTCGCAGATTGTGCCGCTCGGGTTGGTCGAACCGCCGGAAGGCTTCTCGGATATCAAATATGTGTTGGGTACGGCCGGCCAACCATTCCGAGTGAGCGAAGGACCCGGATATGGAAGCGCTGCAGACTTCCCGCAGCCACAACGCGGACGCGCAGCGGCAGCTACGGCCGGTGGGAACCGAGGTGCCGCGGCGGCACCGGCGGCGACACCTCCCGCACAAGCGGAAGGCGGAGGAGTCCGCACCACCGTTCAAGGTTTGCCGCTCGTGAAACCGCCTTACGGTGTTCTCTCGGCGATCAACTTGGACAAGGGAGAGCTCACGTGGCAGGTGCCGCATGGAGACACACCGGATGGTGTGCGGAATAATCCAGCGCTGAGAGGCATGAATATTCCTAAAACGGGACAGGGTGGAAGCGTCGGGCTGTTGGTGACGAAGACACTCGTCATTGTTGGAGATCCTCAAGCGACAACAACACCTGACCATCCGCGTGGCGCCATGTTGCGCGCTTACGATAAGGCGACCGGTAAGGAAATTGGCAGCGTATTAATGCCGGCGCCGCAGAGTGGATCGCCGATGACGTACAGCGTGAACGGCACGCAATACATCGTCGTGGCTGTAAGCGGCGGCAACTATTCCGGCGAGTACATCGCGTACCGGCTGCCTGCGGATGCGCGATGACACCGCAGGGCGGTGGAAGGAAATTAGCCAGGGGTACGCGTTTTTTGCGTACTTCTGGAATTTGTAGCAGCAATGCGGATCGCACCCTGAAAGGGTGTCGAGGATCCGTTGCGTTCGGCGTTCTGGCGGCGCTGTTAGCTGTTGGGCTACTCGCCTACGCGCAAGACGTTCAGCGCACCGTCTGGGACGGCGTCTACAACGAAGAACAGTCTCAGCGCGGCCGTGCGGTGTTTCTGGATCAGTGCTCCAATTGTCACGGTCGCGACCTTGAGGGAGCCGATATGACGCCCGCACTGACCGGAGGGGCGTTCATGGCGAACTGGGATGGCCTGACGGTCGGTGATTTGGCGGAGCGGATCCGTGTGTCGATGCCGATGAATAGTCCCGGCTCGCTCTCGCGACAGCAAACCGCAGACGTTGTCGCCTACATACTCCGGTTCAACCAGTTTCCGTCCGGGAAAGAGGAACTGCCGCGCGAAGTGCAGGCGCTGAAAGAAATTCTTATTAAAGCG
>QHXA01000421.1:3925-5744 GCA_003222755.1 Acidobacteriota bacterium | reverse complement strand
GCGCACGTGCAGGACGAACGGTTCGGGATTGTCGCGTCCATAAGAGGGCTGCCGCTCGGCGTCCGCGCCGGGCTGCAGATGCTGTTCGGCAGTCAGGCACTCGACATCGCCGAGCCCGGAGCCGAGTTTCAGGTCAGTGACGGGACCGTCAATTCGAAGCTGCCAATCCGCCGACTGGTCGCGGCGGGGTGCTCGTACGATCACTGCCTCGTCTACTACGAGCGCGGCGGCATCGCCCGTACGTGGCGAGTGGCGCTTTTTCACTGGACACCAGACGCGACTCGATTCGAGTGGGGTGGTACCGCGCCAGGCGGCCTGATGACAATCGACGCCGTTCGGAGTGCCATCCTATCCGGAGCGATCAAGGGCCTGGCCGGGCCCTGGTAGTTCTTTAGTCGCGATGCTCCGGAAGTCATCGGACGGATGCCATCGTGGACCGCTCAAGTACCTCAACGTCTCATCCTATAATAGGTTGTTTGGTCGACAATCGCGATAAGCACTAGTTCTCCGACGGTTTCTCCACGTGGTCGATCACCAGTACCTCACCCGGTCCCTTCGCGGCTTCCAATTTCAATCCGAGTTGTTCTTGCAGCGCGGAAAACAGAGAGGGACGGGCCTGCTGCTGTAACTCAGGAGCGTTCACTTCGAGGGCATTGGGACTAAACTCCAGGCGAAAATCGAACAGCCCTTTCAGGTCGGTTTTGTCAATGACGGGTCGGCCCGCTTGACCTTGTAGCATGCTCACCAAAGCAGAAAGCGGTACGGCAGCGCCCTCCAACGTCGACACGGACGAATCAGACGACATTCCGTAACTGCCCCGTGGAGTCCGATTCCCCTGGGCGCCAGCAGTGGCGGACGGGGCCGGCGGCTGCGAGTTCGGTGGACTCTGGTCCTCGGACGATTTCATCTTTAAACCATCCTTCACAACGATGAGGTTATAGACAGGCAGTTCCCGGTTTTCCAAATGCAATTTCAAATGAAACCGATCTTCGAGCAGCGACCGCATCATGAGCTGCATGGTTTCCTTACTCTCACCACTCTCGGGCTTGGCCTGGATATCAAAGCGATCTGAGTCCAGCCACCTCGGTCCTCCAAGAATGACGTCCTTCTGAAGAGTCGGTCCCTTCGGCGGGCTATAGGCAAATACGAGGAGATCACTGACCGTCACACTCGTTGCTGAAAACCGGCCGGCCGGCCAAAGCATCGACGTACAACAACGCCCGGATGTGTTCGGCTTGATCGATGCCACTTCAAACGACTTTCGAGGGGTCTGCGCGAGGGCGAAAAGAGGCAGTATCAGGATGACTAAGGCGATATAGGAGGCAAATCGTTTCTGCATCGAAGTTCTCCTCCTCGCGTGAATTATCTAACGCCACACGCTGCTGGACAATTAATCAATTCCACCTACGCCAGGCCGTATAGTCGGCAAACCGGACTTATGAATCTCGGGACATGGCCTGGTCCCATTCCCCCGGCAGACTCCGCGGATCTGTAATTCCATCCGATTTTATTGGGAACGCATGGCGACCATGGGTTGGACTAAGGCGGCGCGGCGGGCCGGAGCGAGGCTCGCGACGACTGCGACGAGCACGGCAACCGCAGCGCCAACGACGTACGACAGGTACTCCACATTGCTGAGCGGGATGCCCATGTTTTCGCCGTTGAGGCGGATGAACGCGGCCGTGAGAATGAGTCCGACGACCACGCCGGGCAGCACGAGTTTCACGACGTCAAACAAGACCATGCCGAGCACGCGGCGTCGCGAGGCGCCCAGCGCGACGCGCACCGCAAGCTCGCGCCTACGTGTCGCGACCATCAA
>QHXA01000421.1:0-3886 GCA_003222755.1 Acidobacteriota bacterium | reverse complement strand
GCCAGCCGCGACAGCCGACCCCGTCAGGAAATCATCCATGCTGTTCTTCCGCAGCCACACTCCCGTGACGCACCTTGGGATAAAGAGGCGTTCCATCTTCAGCCGTTCCGAAGCCACGGTTCTCCGGATCGAAATCCCGCGTTTTCAAGCGTCGCGGTCATTTTCTGTGGCGGTTCACCAGGCCTGCTGCGCGCAATTAGGAACATGTCCTGAGACGGTTGCTGCGCGAGCGGCAACAGCAACTGCTCTCGCGCCGCGCTCATCTGCGCGGTCGGGAAATCGCCGCTGACACCTACAACAGTGAGCGTCTGCGTCGTCTTTTCATCGTTGCCAAAGATCAAACGCTTGCCGATCGCCTGGCCGGCTTCAGCATTCGGAAAGAGTTTTTCGGCGAGCGTCTTCGAAATGATGGTGACGAGTTCCGTGCCCGCTTGATCGTCTGCCGCGAAACCGCGGCCACGCAAAACCGGGATGCCCATCGTGTTCAGATAGTCGTTATCCACATGCGTGACCTGAACGTGGACGAACTTCGCCGCCACGTTCACTTCCGGCTGCAGCGCGGTACGCGCGCTGTCGCCGCGGAAATCCAGGGGCAGGCTGTCCGCGAGAGTTGCGGCGGCAACACCGTCTCCTCGTGCGAGATTATCGCGGACACTGCGGATTCGGGCATCCGCTTTCGCGATCTTGGCGTCGTCGATCTTCAATGGCACGGCGTACAGCAGGTCCGCTGCGAATCCGAGGTCGGCAGTTGCGGTGGAGCGGACGCGATCGAGCGAGATGCCGCTCATTACGATCAAGGGAACCGCGATCGCAACCTGCAACGCCGCTGTCACGCGCTGAACTCGACCTACGCGCCGCCCCCCGACGCCTGCATCGTCTGCACCGGACGACTGAAGCGGACGGCCGGCAACAATCCGAATACAAGGCTGGTCAGGAGGCAGAGTCCCACAGAGAATCCGATTGTCGGCAGATTCATTCTCAGTGCTTCCTGCACCTGAGGCGGAAGCGGGCTGTCGGTTAACAGTGACCGTATCGGCAGAAGGTTGAACAGAACAAGCGACGCCAGGATCGCTCCAAGACCGGCCATGATGATCGCTTCGCTCAACATATATTGGATCAACTGTCGGCGCGTGGCGCCGATCGCCTGACGGATAGACAATTCCCGTTCGCGCATCGCGCTGCGAACCTGCACCATGCCGCTGATATTCAGGCACACGACCAGCAACACCATTCCGGTTAGCGTCAGCCCGAGCGCTTGAATGGCGGCAACCCGCGACTTCACGAGATTGCCGAATGCGTCATGCGGGGCGGCGATGCCGGACTTGTTCTCGTTCGTCAACGGATACTGTTTGGCCAAAGACGAAGTGACCGCGGAAATCGCCGCGCTCACCTGCCCCACTGTGACTCCGGGCATCAGGCGTCCGTGGATAAGCACCCATTCTTTGCTTCGGTCGGTACCGGCGGTACGAAAACGCGGATGACGTTCGAGCGGGAGAAAGACAGCTACTTCTCCGTTCCCAGTGACGTGGCCATCAAATTGAGCCGGTGCAATGCCCGTCACGACATGCGGGATGTTGTCCAGCGTGAGCGTCTTGCCGATGATGTCCGGATCGGAAGCGAAATGGTTCTGCCAGTACCTGTATCCCAGAATCACAGCAGGCTCAACAACCTGAGGCTGCGCGCTATCGCGCTTGCGCTCCGCGGTCGCGCTGAAGCCCGGTTCGCGAAACAGCGTCACGCCGATCATCTGGAAATAGTTCGTGGAGACAAACATTGCCCGCACGGAATCTTTTTGGACCTCGCTTTGGCCGTACGTCCAACCCACAAGCGCGATTCCGGTATTGGCGCCCCGCAGATCGGCGTAGTCCGGATAGGACCAACTGTCGGCCGCCGCGCGCAGCCCACTCGCGTCGTGATGATTTCGACCAGTCCCTCGGTTTTGAGACCGGGAGGCTGGATCGTCAGTATTCGCGAGAGATACGGAATCGCGATGACGGGTGCCATGCCGATTCCCAACGACACGACGCACACAAAGGTAAAAGCTCGAGCTTTTGCCGGCGAGCGGGCGGCATGAATCAGGTCATTCCAGATATTGCTCAAACATATTTTTCGGGATTTAAACATGACTTTGCATTGCAAAGTCATTTATCGACTGCAGCGAAAAGATAAAAACCGCTTTTTTTTCGCCTGACCGGACCGCCGCTACGGCACTCGTGGCCGTTGACCCTACCGAAATTATCTATTACATCAATGGTGGCGCTGTTGATGGCTTAATCCTGAACCCTGGTCATCTCAGCCTTGCCACCTGACGATGATTTCTCCGGAGGTCTCGTCGGCCGGTAATTCCCTCGCTCGCCGTTTCGGGAATAGATACTGCGCGAGCTCGGAGTACATGGGCCCCGCAGTTCCGGACAATTCGTCGTATCCTCGGCGATCCTGGCCATCCCGAAAATGGGGTGCTTTGCGTTGCAATCCAGCGATTCCAGTAGTCACGCACTTCTGGCACACCATCGCGCCGCCGCTCGGCGACAAACTGGCGTTGCGCCCGACCAATTTTCCGGATCGTCGATTAGCGCCCGTCCTTCGACGAGATTTGCACGAAGAATCCGTCGGGATCCCTGAGATTGACCGTCGAGCCGCCTGTATTGGCCTGATACGCATCTCTAGCTTTGGCGTCCGGCAACTCGCTGTTGATTTTGTCAGCGAGGCGTTTGGCAGCGACCCGATCCATACGGTCGACTGCCACTGCGAAATGTGTTATCACGCCCTTCTGTCCGGCCACTGAATCGATGCTGATGTACCCGTCAGGCAAGTCCATATGGATACCCGTACCAGCGTCCGTGGCCGGCCAGCCTTTTGTGACCCCGAAAAGTCGTTGATAAAACGCGAAGGAACGTGGAACATCGCTGACCGTGAGCGCTACGTGGTTGACGGACAAGCCACGAACAATTGGACCGGAAGCCCGGGCGCCGTCCTGCGCCAGGGCAGGCGTCGGCAATACAAGTGCCGCCAACGCTTGGACAAGATGCCGACGCGTCATCCGACCGCGGTCATACTGGTCAAACAGTGAATCAACCATGGAGTTCATTAGCGGTACCTCCCGATGCAATCATAGGAGTTTTGAACGCGCTTTTCCAACGCTGGGCGGATCCGATCCAGGGACGAGCATCATGAAGGCCACCCACCGCGCAACCCGATACCATCTACCGGTGCGCGGCCTCCCCGGAAAAAATACGGCAGACCCAGGCAGAGTCACGTTGAGCTCAATGTATGAAACGGGACTCCAAAACCCTCTTCAACGGGGCCCGGGTCCCGAGATTGCCGAGAATTTTGACGCAGAAATGTCGCTCAGAACGGCTTTTATACGGCCGGTGGAAACGGCTATCCGCGGCGACCACCGTTTGCCCTTCGCGCCGAACCCCAGCCGGAGGTAAATTGAAGAAGTTCCTCATCCCACTCAGCAACGGAGGTCACCAGTGAATCGACGCGAATTTTCTGTGCTCGTCGGCGGCGCGGCCGCCTGGTGGGCGCAACGAGCGTCCGCACAACAACAGCAGGCCGCGCCAGGAAACCCGGCGCCTCGCCTGGATTGGCTTGCGCGGCACAAAGAACCGATTCTCGAACCAGGACTGCCGATCATCGATCCGCATCACCATCTATGGCAGCGCCCCGGATGGCGATATTTGCTGGATGACCTGCTGACGGATACCGGCAGCGGCCACAATATCGTCGCAACCGTGTACATGGAAGCGAGCTCGATGTATCGCGACCGAGGCCCCGAGGAAATGCGGCCTGTCGGTGAGGTGGAGTTCGCCAACGGCGTCGCGGCGATGTGCGGCAGCGGCGTGTTCGGAAAAACCAGGGTAGCCGCCGGCATCGTCGGGCA
>QHXA01000420.1:4223-7488 GCA_003222755.1 Acidobacteriota bacterium | reverse complement strand
GCGCGAGCGCGTGCGCGGGCTCAAGCGGCCGAAGGTGTACGCCATGGAATGGCTCGACCCGCCGTTCTCCGCTGGACATTGGGTTCCCGAAATGGTTGAAATTGCCGGCGGGCACGAAGTGCTCGGTAAACGCGCTGCGAAATCCGAGCGCATCACGCCGGAGCGGGTTCTGGAAGCCGCACCGGAAGTTACTGTGCTGATGCCGTGCGGGTTCTCACTCGAACGCACAGTCCAAGAGTATCGCCGTAGCCCGTGGGTGGACCTGCCGGGTTGGAGCGGGCAGATTTATGCCGTCGATGGCTCGTCGTACTTCAACCGGCCGGGACCTCGGCTCGTGGATGGCGTTGAGATCTTGTCGGAAATCTTTCATCCAGGCACTGATAGAGGTAGCGATGAATCGAATCGAAATTTTGAAAGGCTTTCTTGAGGAGAATGCGAAGGACTCATTCTCGCGTTATGCGCTCGCGCTCGAGTACGTGAAGCTGGGCCAGAATGAGGATGCTGTTCGGGAGTTCGAGGCCGTCAAGAAGAATGATCCGGACTACGTGCCCACATACTTTCAACTTGGGCAGTTGTACCAGAAAATCGGACGGATACACGAGGCCGAGAAGACGTTTCGGACAGGAATGACAGTCGCGGCCAAGATGGGAGATGAACACACCCGAAGCGAGCTTGAGGCCGCGTTGGAGGCATTGCTGCTGTAGGGGAGTCCCCTGCTCGTGAGGGCTTCAACATACGTGACGCATCCTGCACTCGGGTTCAGCGGAAATTTGAAATTGGACGAATCCTGCATCTCAGATCCGAAATCCGAAATCTCTGATTGGACTGGTCCCGACCGAGCTCTCACGGGGTTCAATTTGCCATTTCGGATTTCGGATCTGAGATGGAGGATTCGTCCAATTTCGAAATGTCTTCGCTTCCTACCCACATTTCTGGCGATTCGTTCCCACCTCCACAGACCGCCCTACAGCAGCCGATCCTTTAGTCTCTCGATTAGTCTTTTCTCCTTATCCAAAATCTGCTGTTCGGTCCCGCGCCGCGCAATCGAGTATTCATTTACATCCACGAACATGAAAGACGCCAGCAGAGGGAACTTCTCCTTCACGAGCCGGTACTTTTCCTGCTCGATGAACCTGTAATCCGGGTGGCCTTGCGAGACGGTCCTCAGTTCGGTTTCCCAGAATAGCTGTCGGAAATTCTGCCACTGATAGAAGCGCATGCGGAAGGCAAGCGGTACAACGTATTGCGCCAGGTCGTGATCTATAGAGTGGAGCTTTCGGAAAAGCCGATCCGCACGCTGCACCGACTCTTCGAATCTTGCCGCCAGCCCAGCATGCTGCAATTCGAGAGGGGTTGTGTAGCCATGGAACGTGGAAAAGCTTTGTCGCTCCTGCGTCATCATCCGGTGCCGGTGAAGGTCCCGGTACGACCCAATATCCATGACGATCTCAAAACGTAAGTAGGCATTTTCGAAAGCCCGTCCCACCTTCTGCCATCGAGCTGAACGGTTCCAGAGATATCGCTCGAACAGTTCGCGTTTATCGGTCTCCGCGAGAGTCTTTGCTCGATTCAGCGCATCGTCCCAACTGGTATGCGATTGCTGAAAAATAATTGCCGCGAGAATTTTTGTCTCTGACTCAGGATCGCACTCCACCAGCCGAACCTCTGGTTTCGAACTACTCTCCAACGGAAGTTCGCGCACGAAATCGCGAACGGCGGCGTAGCGCTGATTCAGATATGTTTGATACGCGTTGGATTTCTCGTCGCTGACGCGCAGTAATAATGAAGGGATTTCTTTGTCCAGCTCGCGTTTGATCTCCTGCGAAAACCATCGCAGCTCGCCAAGTGGATGCTGGGCCGTACGATTGATCAAGTATTCGAACGCCTGGGCATTTCCGCGGAAAGCCACCTGTCCGAGCGTTGCCATCGGCAGCAGCCCGCGTAATGTGTCGAATGCCTTTTTTTCGAGAATGGAGTCTTTCTCATCGAAGTTTTTCCTCAGCCAGTCCTGAAGAGGAGCAAGAAGCATGACGTACGTATCGAACAGGTGGTCCATCGTGGCGGTGTATTCGCCCAGCATTCCGTGCCGCTCGAGATCGGGCTTGGGAATGTAATAGAGGTAACGGCCGCCGACTTTAGAACCGAAGTTGACGTAGCGCGTCGACTTCTCGATCGGCTCCAGCCCGACACGCTGATCCTCGATGAACTTCATCGCCACCTGCGAAATTCCCCACACGATAACGTGTGTGCCTGTCACTTGGGCGATCGAGTCGTCGCCATACTGCGACAGCCATTTCGAATAGAACGCTTGAGCCCGCTGGTTGTTCAGGATGTGCTTGAACCCATGTTCCCTCAGGAATCGCACGGTGTCTTCAAGTTCGCCGGCAAGGCGGGCGTCTTGCCCATCAACGATCGGATAGATGTATTCCTTCAGCAGAACTTCCAGCAGCGACCCCGTAGCGCGGCTCGCGCGCGAACACAGCGCACCGGTGATTTCCGGCGGAAGGTTGCGCAACACGGAAACGATGCCGTCGGGATTACTGGCGAACGCTTCGAGAAAATGACGATCGCGTTGGGACCACTGACCGGGAGAGAAATCCGGCCGGTATTCATTTAGAATCTCGTGCATGGCTAAGGAGCCTACGTTCTTTCAGGGACTGCTTGGGTCCGCCATCCCGCTGGGGATTGCGATTGCCGTCATGATCATCGCTACCGCGCTGTTCTACACCTTCTGGTTTGGCCTCGATTGGCTCACGCGGTGGTTATTCTGAAATAGAGCTTGTCCGTAGCCGCCGGTTAAAAGCAGGGCGCGCTGGAGTTTGGACGTTTCGCACCGCGGAGCGCTGCTGGGAAATTAGCCAGGGATACGCGTTTTTTGCGTACCCCTGGGTATATCGACAAATCTGGAATCCGAACCCTGAAAGGGTGCGAGGACTCCTCGCACCCTTTCCAGGTGCGTGTTTTTGGTTTCAGACAACTGGGGTCAACATGCCAACCTAGATGCCAACGCGGACCATTTAAGACAGGATTTCCGCGAGGCGGCATGAACGCGGGCTTCAGCCCCCGTTCTATTTCTTCTCCAGTCCAGAAGTCCAGTTCACAACGGCAGTCACAGGATTCGGCACGGCGGTTCCGACCGGCGCTGCGATTAAGAATCGTCCATCGGGAGCGACATCGTAGCGGCGGTCTCTTGGAGTCTGATTGCGGTTTACGGTGAGAGGGGTTTCGAATAATGTCACCGGAGTTCCCGCTGTCAATGTACGTT
>QHXA01000420.1:263-4157 GCA_003222755.1 Acidobacteriota bacterium | reverse complement strand
CGATGCCTCCTTGCGCCGTAATCTGCCATTTTCCGGCGGTAGAATCGGGAAAGGACTGCACAACGATTTGGTATGTTCCCGAGTCGTTGGTGGCGTACGCGAGCCAGCGCCCATCAGGTGAAATCCTAGCTTGAGCCTTATCGAACGGCGACTCCATAAACGGGGATGCTTTCGGCTCGGCACCAGACAAATCCAATAGCCATGTGTCCACTCCCGACTGTCCTGAAGGCTTGAATCGTGAGAAGACGATGTAGCGAGCATCGTGTGACCAAGAAACGGGAACTTCGCTGCTGCTGTTTTTGAGCACCAAATCTTCATTGCCGATACCGGTAGAGGATTTCTGGTACATATGCGTGCCATTGTTTCGGCCTGAAGCGAACGCGATGCGCTTTCCGTCGGGCGACCAAACCGGAGTCCAGTCGGGTGCCGCATCAAACGTGATCCGAGACCGGACGCCTCTTGCGATATCGATCATCCAAACATCGCGATTGTTGTCTGTGATCGCGTCAACGGCGACGCGATCACCATTGGGAGAGAATTCCACGTCGCCATAGTTGGCGGGCTCACCCAGTTGTCCGAGCTGTTTACCAGAGCGATCGAACCAGGTGAGCTGCTTGTTGGGGATGGTGGTTGATGCTTTGCGGTAGAACAACAAACCGGTGTTGGATACGGACCATGCCGCATCAATGCCTTCCGCGACGGGCATCGCTGAGCCTTGAAGTGTCAAACTGCTTGTGTCGAAACGCTGCGCAGTAAGCGAGTCACCGGCCAGCAGAAGGTAACCAGGCGGCGCATACGTAAGAGCATTCAGGCGATTTCCAAAGATCGGGAGTAAGCGATTCTTGGTCTTCCCATCCAGAGAGCCGACGAAGATTCCCCGGTTTTCCGGCACCGTACTACCGATCGCATAGAAGAAATGATTTCCATCAGGCAGGAACGAAGGTATCGCGTGAATGCTTTCCTTGCGGCCCTCATCAAGCGAGGTCACAGACATGACTGTTCCGCCGCTATCGGAGATGCGCACGATCGCATTCTTTTGCACAAAAAGAATCGTTCCCTCACGATTCCAAGTTGCCCCCGGGCCAACGTTCGTGACATCGGAAAGGACTTGAATCGCACTGGTCGCAATGTCGATCTTCTTCAACTTGCCATCCGCGATGAACACGATGTATCGGCTGTCGGGCGACCACAACAGCCCGCCTGCCACTCTATCCGTACCGGCGAGTTTCTGTGCGGCCTCGCCTCCGACAGGGCGAATCCACACGGCGCGATTGTCGTCTTCCGGCCGCGCGATGTATGCGATGTGCTGGCCATCCGGAGCAATCGCGATACCCGTTTGATAGTTCGGTAGCACAAGTTCAAAGCGCATTGCTGGAGCACTCGTCGGCGGAGCGGATCGAATGTACAACACCGCCAGTACAAGAGCTGCGGCTAATGCCGCACCTGCCAAGCCAGCCACCAGCAACTTTCCCGGAGTCGATCGAGGCTCCGCCTCGGCCGCTGCCGTGGACGTGGCGGCAGCGGGGAAGAACTTCTCATCCAGAAACAGCCGCATATCTCCGATGTGCTGAAGTCGTTGCTGAATACTCTTGTTCAGCGTCGCTGCGAGGAGCAGGCGAATCGAAGAAGGAACCGCCGGCGGCAATAGATCCAGATCGGGCTGGCCGCTGACGATCTTGGCGAGCGTGTCTGTGAAGGTGTCGCCATGAAAGGCTCGCCGTCCTGTGAGCAGTTCGTACAGGACACAGCCGAATGCCCAAATATCCGTTCGAGCATCGACCTCCTTGCCTCGGGCTTGCTCTGGAGACATGTATGCCACTGTCCCGGCAACTGCGCCGGCAACGGAACTATCTATTTTGGTGGGCATCGTGGAGAGCGCCGTCTCTGCGGACCGATTCCCGAGCGATTTCGCGAGTCCGAAATCCAAGACCTTGACGGTTCCGTTCGGCGTCAGCTTTATATTGGCGGGCTTCAGATCACGGTGAACGATTCCACGTTCATGAGCGGCTGCCAAAGCGTCGGCAATTTGCTTTGCGATTTCCAGAGCCTCATCCAAAGGAATGGGCCCATTGCGCAGTTTTTCGGCAAGCGTTTCCCCCTCAACCAGTTCCATCACAATGCAGCCGGCGCTACCGATTTGTTCCAAACCGTAAATATGCGCAATGTTGGGATGATTGAGCGATGCCAGGACCTGCGCTTCGCGCTGCAGACGCGAAAGGCGATCCGGATCGGCCGCAAAATGCTCCGGAAGAACTTTCAGGGCCACATCGCGCAGCAGCTTGGTATCGTGCGCTCGTAGTACGACACCCATCGCGCCTTCACCTAATTGCGAAGTGACTTCGTAGGGACCAATACGCGTGCCTGGTGTGATTGGCATAAGAACGCGCTGATTATATATGGTTCGGCAAGCGTGCGCCGGAACGGCCGGCCTTGTGTTTGGAGCCGCGCTTCCAAGCGCGCCGTCGATTGTTGAAGCTTCCGCCGTGCATCAATAACTCAAAACGACAACGGTAGTCAACGAGCCATCGCTTCGATACGCTTCCACTCGTCGTCCGTGACCGGCATCACGGAGAGACGCGACATCCGGACCAGCGGAAATGATGCGAATGCCTTGTCGGCTTTGATGGCCGCCAGCGTCACCGCCGCCGCAAGTTTTTTGACCGGTGCGACATCAATGGCATAGAGTTTCCCCGTCTTGTCCGCCGGATCTACATACGGTAAGGATGCGGCCTTCGCGATGCCCACCACCGCCTTCACGTCTCCTGTGTGATAAAAGAAGATGCGGTCGCCCTGGCGCATGGACTGAAGATGTTTCTGTGCGAGCGGATTTCGCACGCCGGTCCATGCCGTGCGGCCATCGCGTATGAGGTCGTCAAAGCTGTAGTGCGTCGGCTCTTCTTTGATTAACCAGTTCATGGTGAATCCTTGTGACAGCGCGAAGCAGAATTATAAGGTCAAACTGGTCTGAGCTGCGATTGCCGGACTATATCGGGCCGGGTCTCCGCGTGCTGTTTGTCGGGATCAACCCGGGCGTGAGGTCCGCGGTAACGGGACACCATTTTGCCGGCTATTCGAACCGTTTCTGGAAGCTTCTTAGCGATTCGGAACTGACACCGCTACCAATCACATACATAGATGATGGCCGGCTGCTCGAATGGAACCTCGGCATCACGAATCTGATCGCGCGACCGAGTCCTGGAATTGATGACCTGCGCCCGCCGGAATACATCGAGGGATGGAAGGTTCTGGAACGGAAGATCCGGCGCTACCGGCCGAAAGTCGTGGCGCTTGTCGGCGTCACGCTATATCGCACGCTCCTGCCGTTTCTCGACAGTGCGACGTCCGCGAGCCGAACACGACAGAATGTTATCGGTCCCCACCCCGTGACGATTCACCGTGCCGACGTGTTTGTATTGCCGAACCCGAGCGGGCGCAACGCCAACTTCACATATACGGAGATGCTGGACGCTTTCATTTGGCTCCGGCGTTGGAAAAAACACATAGGCGAATCTAATTCGAATTAGATACTTGACTGCCGGTGTCGTCATAATCCATAAGAAATTCGGTTCAGATCCGAAACGATGCGACCTTTCAACATTTTTCAGCGCGTATCCCAGGCCCCGACAAATCCGAAACCGGTTTCAAAGCCTCGTCAGTTCGACGTTGCGGAGTTATATCAGGGACCCATCCAGACGGGCACTGCCGTTGAACAAGAAAATCAGCCGCCCGACGAAAAACTCCGGCAGGCCTATTTCTGGATCGTGAACAACGCAATCATCAGTCCGCATTACGACATCGAGTATAACGATGGGCCGGCACAGACCTACGCCGTCGGAAGTAGCAAGCGCACGCTGACACTCCCTTCGGCCCAAAGTTATTCGAGCTTCATTCTAT
>QHXA01000420.1:0-214 GCA_003222755.1 Acidobacteriota bacterium | reverse complement strand
AACGGCAAGCGCAATTTTGATGGGGATCTTGGCCGGCTATCCGCTGCGCGAAGTCCGCCGCGCGATGCAGCACGGACATCCGCAAATGACGATCGCCGATTTGCTCGGTAATCCGTTGCCGGCAGATTTGGTGAATGCACAGAGCATGAATGAAATCCGCATCGCGTGGCGGACGTGGTTGTCGATGCGTGTCAAAATTGTCGACGAATACAAT
>QHXA01000419.1 GCA_003222755.1 Acidobacteriota bacterium | reverse complement strand
GATACACGACATCTTCTTGCGGATGGGTTAGACCCGATATCGGGTCGAGTGCGTTCACAGGTTGTGTCACGCTGTTGTGAGTATCGCCCCAGAGGACGTGCGTACTACCGTTGGCGGATCGGACGCTCATGTACTCGCCAAGGGCGTAGCACGGCTGAATAGTCCGGTCGTAGTTGGTTGACGTTGTTGCCGACAAAGTGACGTTAGTCGGAGGCAAACTCATCGGCGAACCGGTAAGGCGGACTGTCCGGTTGGACGGGAACGACACACCCCGGTCGTTCGAATTGGCAAGGTCGACATCGAGAGTACCGTCGGTATGTTGCGTGTAGTACCCGATATGGACGTCGTTCGGACCCGCATCAAGCGACAAGGACGGCAGTACATGTTGGGTATCGGCGGCCACGGAGGGGTTCACCTGAATGGGGCTGGACCAGGTGTTTCCTCCATCGGTCGAACGCATGAACTTGATGTTGGAATTGGAGGTGCGGTCTCCAAAGATGAGGCTCGTGGAGTTGGACCAGGCCAGATCGAGGATTCCATTTCGCGCCGCGAATGCCGGCTGTGTCGTTAGTCTCGAGGCATTCCTAAAGCTGCGAACGGCTGCGCCGAAACGTGACGGTTGCTCCGGACCCGAGTGAATCGTCAGCCGGAGTCCCCCCGATCGGCAATCCGTCAGTTCACCGGCGGAAGTGATCGGAAGCAGCGTTGGGTCAGGCGCAACATTGAAGGTCGCGAATCGGAAAGTTTCGCCGGCATCATTCGAAATCAGGATGCGAATGAAATCCTGATCGGAATTGCTGAAGTGCAGAAACGGAATGTACACCGTGCCGGTGACTTTATCCACATAGGTGTTTGAAAACTGCAGCCCGTTCTGAGGCAGCGCCGGATTGGGATTTGCGGCAGGGGCGAGGATGGTTTTCGTGCTCCATGTCGCCCCGCCATCAACCGAGCGGCCGAAACGCAACTGCACCCCACTGGTCTGAAAGCTGGACCATGTGACGTAAACATTATCGCGGGCCCGATCCACGGGGTCGGGTCCTACTGCAAGCCACTCCTTGTCGCTCCCGTTGTCTTGTTGCACCAAGACTGCGGCGCTCCAGGTCCGGCCTCCATCCGTTGATTTGTTGACCTGGATCGTGGGTTGCCCTGCGGCATTCGCGCCTAATCCGGCGAAATAGAAATTGCCGTCACGATCGACGTCAAGAGCCGGATCGCCAAACGTAAAACTGGAGCCCGGCAAAGGAGGGAAGAACCCGCTCGACCAGCTTTTGCCGCCGTCATTCGAGACAGAGAAGGCCGATAAAAACCGGTGCGTGAACGCGAGCGTAGTGGGGCTGGCCTGTATTAAAGGTTGGTTCGCCGACGAATTGTATGCGGCGACGATGTTGGGTCCATATGCGGCGACTGACGTTTCACTTTGCGTGTATTTGACGAATGGCCGGAAACCTGGAAACACTTGAATGTTGTCCAGACTTGGGTCGTTCACCTGAATGTTGCCCCCGCGAAATTGGATTTGCGGAACGATGTTTCCCCCTGCTGGCGATGATGGGCTGATCTCGTCCGCGACGCGATTTCCAAGCGCCGCGATTTCTTCAGCGATTTGGCGTCCGAGCGATCGAATATCCACATCGAGTCCATTCTTCTTAATCACCCCCGGAGCGTTTTCCGAGTTGGATTGAAGCGCCGATGCCGTTCCGAGCCAGAGCCCCACGACGATCGGCACGATTCCGATGAGCATCAACAGCAGTCGTTTGCTTTGCACGGTCCCTCCGTTCAACGTCTGATCGAGTTTACTGGCAGCGCAAGAATCCTTCGTGGCTGCCTTTCAATACCGGAATCCTTCCGGATACTTCTCCCTTTCCTGTGAAGCTGGAATGGCCCCTATGGTCGCGGAAACGGGGTAGGCTGTCAAGGATTGGCGCCATCCGCTGACTCGTTGGGCAGATCACGTGCGTTACAATCGTGGGCAGGAGGTTGCCCGATTGCATCGCCGTCTGAAACGGACATGGTGAGGACAAATGCCTACTCGAATAATACCAACTCTCTCGACTATCGAACGGCTCTTGGATGAGGTGGAAGAATACTCCGGCCGGCTTCAGAAAGTCCGGCATAAGCTGAATCGACTACGCCAGGGGAGCGAAGCCTATTTGAACGGGCTCCCTGATCTTGAGGTCGCATTAGATGTTTTAAGGAGTAAGGCGGAGCACGCCCATGAGGCCCTTGAGGAGTTTGAGGAATCGCTGACGGATACAGAATACGGGCCGCGATCTCGAAAAACGAGAGCCGCTTTGAAACTGCGGCTTTGAATGCTCAGTTCTCGATATTCACCGCATAGTAGGCGATCGTCTTCGTCGGAACTTCCTTCCACCAGTGCGGCGTTTTTGCCGGGATTGTCACAACGTCGCCTTTGGTGAGGTGGTGCGTCTGTCCCCCTTCAATCTTTGAAGCCCGTTTCTCGTTGGGACCGGTTTGCCTGGCGTCTACCAGGGTGCCTCCAGTCACGAACGTCGCCTCGCCTTCAACGATGATAAAGAGGTGATTCGTCTTCTCATGAAATTCAGCTTCGCCCGCCTCTCGACGATTGGCCAAAACCCTCAGACCGGGATCTTCAACTATCGCTCCGCCCTTGGCCATTGTGGCCGAGACCTGATCGTGGCCAATATAGTGAACGGCTGCCGGGACGCCGGCTGAGAACAGCGCAGCCCCGGTCAAGATAGCCATCGTTGACAATGCCGCCAGAGCCAACAAAAACTTCATTGGTTTGTCCTCCATTAATACTGTTGGTCCTTTATTGCAGAAGCTAAGTTGGCTTTCAAGAAAACAATCACGATTCAAGTGAACTATAAAAACAGCCTGGTCCCATTACACTGCGACCTTCTTCACCATGGTTGCGCCTGTGGGGACAATGCTGTCTCTGTCGATCACCACCGAGACCGAGCGCGATAACAATGTGACCGAGATAATGAGGTGGTACGTGTTCCTTATTTCGCGAACAACTCCCTCCAATCCTTGCAGCGGTCCATATCGAACATAAACTCGTTGCCCGGCACACAGTGATGGCCACGGTCCATATGGCATGGGGGAGTTGACGATCCTTTGCACAGCAGTAATCTCCTGCTCGGGAATCGCGAGCGGCATCTTCCCGTAACCGACGATCGATATCACACCAGGAGTGATCACAATCGGCAGCCTGTGCATGACATCGAACTTGCAGAAAATGTAACCGGGAAAAAGCGGAAGCTGGATTTCCTTAACGCGATCCGACCATCGCCGGCGGCTTCGATACATTGGCAGGTACTCTTCGTAGCCTTTGTTTCGAAGCTGCACTGCGACAAATTTCTCACATCGTGGCCGCAACTGGATTGCATACCACTGTATTCCGTCCGTTGTTTCTTTCATTTCGTCTCCTGCGCTTCATGGTTGCGACTTCATGTCTGCCGTGGGCATCGGGGCATTTGCGAACTAGGAGTTTTCCACGTTGCCCTTCGCTCGACCATGGCTCAATGGTGCCTCTGTGTATGGACCAGTCGGTACATCCGAGCGTTTCTTCTCGAGCGGACTGTATTAAGCTACTTCCGGAATGCCGTATGTCATCTCTCACGTTGGTGGTGATCGCCGATCCGGCGGCGCCGTTTTTGAAAGCTCTGTCCCGCTTGCCGCAAGATGTGGGTGTGATTGTCAGCAATGATCTCGAGGAACTGAAACGAAGCGCGCCGCAAGCTGACGCAATCCTGTTCGCAGACGTTGACGGCAATCTGCTCGCGGCCGTTCTGCCGCTGGCCCAGCGTGTCCGCTGGATCCACTGCTTGTGGACTGGCGTCGTGGAAGGAATTCTAGGACCTGAGCTCCTGGACCATCCAGCGCTGCTGACCAACGGGCGTGGCGTTTTCCGCTGGCCGCTGGCCGACTGGGTGATGGCGGCAATGCTATTTTTCGCGTTCGACCTGTGGCGAGTTATTCAACAGCAGCAACAAGGTGTGTGGAAACCGTTTGTCGGGACGACTCTCGACGGACGAACTCTCGGTATCGTTGGCTACGGCGCTATTGGAAGCGCCGCTGCGGCGCGGGCACGCCCGTTCGGAATGAAGATTGCCGCGATGCGCCGCCGCCCCGAACTCTTTCACGGAGACTCGCTGGTGGATCAGAACTACGGTTCGGAACACCTCAAGGAACTGATGACCGCGAGCGATTACGTTCTCGTGGTTACCCCGTTGACTCCTGAGACACGCGGCCTGATCGGCGAGCCGGAAATCGCGGCAATGAAGCCGAGCGCTGTAATCATGAACGTTGGCCGTGGACCGGTTATCGATGAGACAGCGTTGATCCGTGCCCTCGAATCCGGCAGCATCCGTGGCGCCGCCATGGATGTCTTCAACACCGAGCCGCTGCCGCCCGATCACCCCTTCTGGCGAATGTCTAATGTGCTGCTGTCGCCCCACACGGCGGATCGCGTCGAGGGTTTCCTAGATCCCGCCTTCGATTGTTTTTTTCAAAACTTAACCCGATTCAGGAAAGGGGTACCACTCCTCAACCTGGTGGATAAGCATGCCGGTTACTGATGCATTTCTTCATCGCGGCCTGGCCAGCTCAATCCCCAAGAGTAGAACGCGATAAAGAGTGCGACTTGAGGAAGCAAACCAAACATGGTGTACAACAACGGCATGAACAGCAGTGACCCTTTGGCCATGACGTACGCGTGGATGAGGTATTGGAGCGGCGTAAGAATGACCAGATGCGCCATGATCAGTACCGTCAGCAGTACTTTGCGGCGCAACCTGAAATCGAAAATATAGAACGTGAAGCCCATGATTGCCGGAATGGCCGAGATGAAACCGATTGTGCTGTCCAGCATCATGGAAAGATAGGTGGAAAGGGTATGCGGAAAGTACTGAGGAGTCACGGCGAAAAACAGGATAGCGGTGGACTGGATGAAGCACACCACGCGCAAGAAGTAGCTCAGGGGCATCAGCCATCCGGACAATCGCAATGAAATGTAGAGCGTGCCCAACGTCACAACGGCGACGCTCATGAGCATAGCGCCATCCGGCAAGGCCGCCGCAATGCTCACCTGAGGCATCGCGCTCCGGAAATAAGTTCCTTCAGACTCGGCGATCGTCACTGCACCCGGGAGTCTCATCCATTCGAGCCACACCTGAAAAATGGCGCCCCACAGCCGGCCCACTGGCGCCCTCAGGAAAAGCCATGCCAAGGTCAGAACGAACGCGGTCGCGGCTGAACTGATGAGATTCCAGACCTTCAGCTGCAATTTTTGGAAAGCGCGATGCCGCAGTATGGCTTGACCGTGATATCCGCGCCGCCGCAGCATCGAAATTGGTTGATGCATCCAGCGGCGACCGAGAGCGTTATTGACGTGAGAACGACTTAAAGATGCCAAAGCTTGCACCCGTGCGTTGATAGACGTGACTCGTGTAATACTCCACGCCTGTGTTAAAGCCCCAGGCCTCGCCAATCCATTGTTTCAAGCTGAGTGAAACGGCGTGACTCGGAAAATCGACCAATACCGCTCCCGGTGCAAGCGCCTGATATGCTTCGCGCCCGGTTTCGCCGCGAATAACGATCAGACGTTGTGCCTCGCGGCCGTACGACAGCGCGATAAATTGTGACCGGGAGATGACTGCGCCCGGCATGCTTCGGTTCCAGCGGACTCCTCCCTGTACAATCCAAGGGGCTTCAAAGTAATAGGTGGCCCCGAGAGACATGCTCGAATCACGATGAGCATCCTTTGCCTTGAAGTAGCCCGCGCCAACACTCGTGACGATATTTCGTTTTGCCAGCCATTTCTTGTTCAGCTGAGAATCCACACGAACTGCGGGAAAATAGAATCCACCGCTGGAACCGCCGACGGCAGTGAACCAATACCACTGATCGTTGATCGTGTGGGAATCGGCGGCCGAAAAATATGTGCCGGTATCGTTGAACTCTCGTTGACGCAACCCTTCGAAGTACCAAGTGTCACGATCGCCCGCTTTCGCGATGAGACGCAAATAGGCGCCGGTCCAGGCCGGGAAACTATTGGTCAAGTGACGGTAATTCATGCCGGCTTCAACTTCGGTGTTGTTCTTAGATTGAACTTGCGCCTTGGCAACACCGGCGAAAAACAAAATCAGAAGAAAAGAGGTGGTAGCTCCATATACCCATTTCTTGGACTGATCAGCGCGCAATCTCTCCTCCTACCCGTCCGTTCTCGCGGGCCCAGACAGTGCCGAAGACCAGGACACCGGGATCGACAAGAATGTGCGGTGCAGTTGCAGTGGTGGGATAGGTCTCGCCACCAATCTGGCAGCCTGTGTGGATCCTCATTTCACCCGTTGCCACTGCGGGGCCGCGGATGCGGCAGGCCGATCCCATGTCAAGATCTTTACCACTGATAACGCTTCCTTCGATAACAGCGCCGTCCTCGATCCACATGTCCCGGTTACTCTTGATACTGCCTTCCACTCGCGAACCGCGGCCGACCCTGACGACGCCTCGGACCACGAAATCACCCCGGATCAAGGTGTCTGGAGGAACATCCAAATCTGCTTCGATCGCATAGCAGTTTCCCGCCATTCGAGTCGCGTTCAACTGAGCAAGCCTGAGTGGCGTGTTGGCTGCAACGGTTACAGGCGCCGCGATCTCGGCCTTTCCAAACACGATGCGGGGCGCGTGAAGCCGCTCGAACTCCACTCCCGCACCGATGCGCATCGATTGCTCGGCCGATACTCGGCCGTACAACACACAACTGGCCTCAGCCACCAATTCGTTATCCACGTGAATCCATCGCAATACCACAGTGCGCGCTCCCAACCGGACGTTCCGCGCGCCATACAACGAACGAATCAAAGTCTCACTTCCGCAATCGATATCCTCTGCTGCATAAATTCCATAAACGAACTGCAAACCAGCCGGAATCACCATTGCGCCGGAGAAGACAAGGAGTTCCGGTATTGAACGAGACGATCGAGTGGCGGTTAAAAACGAATCGGCACTTGGACCTATGACCCGATACGGTGTTCCATCACTGAACTTGCCCTGCAGATCGATACGCTGATCGATACATTGGCGTAACGTGGGTTGCTGGAAATTGGATTCCAACAGTGCTTTGAACGCATTGGCAAAGTGACGGACCTCGCCTTCGTTCGCCCGGTCCACGACTAGCGGTCTGGCCCCCGATCTCTTTCGTACCTCCACGATGGTGGGAACCAACGGAAGGC
>QHXA01000418.1:2056-8268 GCA_003222755.1 Acidobacteriota bacterium | reverse complement strand
TGAATTGCAAGAAATCAGGCTGAGACTTTCAATCGAATTCGACGTGCCATACGTCGAGCCATCCTCTGTTGAGTCTGAAAGCAAGTGGTATGCGTAGAAGGTTTATCGAACATCGAGACTAATGGCTGCAATCCATAAGGCGGTTGTCGATACGGGGCCGCTCTTTTCAGTGTTGGTTCTGAAATATTCCCAAACATTAGAACCGCGAGCCGCCACTGCGATAATCGAAAGGAATCGGATTCCACAGTATCTTGGTTCAAGCAATCAACAGATATCGATGGTTCATCTGTTCGACGGAATTCGGATTATTTTGACCAGTTCTCACGTCGTCGGAGAATTGCAGGGGCTGCAGCGGCTAAAAGGCGCCTCTTTGAGGGAGTTCTGGCTATTTGCAATGAGTTGGCTCAGCTTGAAGGGATTAGATGAGCGCCTTACTCGCTTGTTGGACCTTAACGGAAACACAAGATCGCGAACGAACCATTTGTCAGATTGGCCCCACCGACGCCGAAGAAACCGGCTTAAATCCGCCGCCCGCCGGAGTGTCACCACGCGCAAGTTGACATAACACGTCCTTATCGGACCCACCTCAGACCGCGGGTCAGTCCTCTTATTGCGACAGTGCCGCTTGAACTTCCTACGTTCCCGCATCGCGTTCTGAATACCGCGTGACATCAGCAGTGTATATCGTTCGTTAAGCACACCCTTCTGCGTTATTGGCCCGCACTGTTCATCGAAGCACTGAGGCCATTTTCACTGTTCGTCGATGTTGCGGCTAGTGTAAGATCTCGCTCCCACGACGGTAGTATGGCAGGAGAGATATTGCGCTACAGCCTGTGGCGACAGCAGAAACAGAACCACGGATTCACGCGCCCGCGCTGCGGCCCAGCGTGCGGAATATCGAACAAACCGTACCGATGCAGGAGCGCCGCCTGCATCGAGCATCATTACTCTTAGGACAATACAGAAAGTGAAAGATGTTTTTGAATGTTACGTTGGAAACAAATCGTTGTAACCCTTCGGGGTAGCGAGAGACCGAACGCGGCGTTAGTCGTGTCCGCCCAACCGGACTATGTGGAACTTCTGATTTTTCACAGAAAGTATGTTCCGAAGGAGAGTAACGGTGGCCTATTCGACGGTGAGTTCACAGATCACCGCTACACTCAGTTCGTTCGGTACGAGGAGATCTTGAGAGTTGTAGATGATGCGGCTAGTTTCAGGGCCTACGCCTACGGCGATACAGATTTTCAATAACTGGCCGCGCTGGTGCTCGTCGGGGCCACTCCCGCAACCAGCGTCTCGCGCACCGCCGGTGTGATCCCGCAGATAGTACAAATTGAGGCGGAAGCCATCGCGATCCTCCAAAAGGTTGCAGAGCTTCAGCAAGTGAAGGGCAACTAGATTTTCCAACCGTCGTGCCCGATCGGCGACCAGCGTCCAGTCCCAAAGATGCGCTTTCGGCATCTTACGCAGGCTGCGCACGCGCTTACTCGTAAATGGAGGCACGCGAACGGCGTAATAAGGCCGGTCGAGGATGTCGACCCAATGTGTCACGGCGCGGTGACTGACTTCCAAGTCTTCACGCAACGCGTTAAGCGAGAGTGGAGACGCCACTCGCTCCGGCAGCATGTCCGCCATAAGCTGAAGCGATGAGAGATCGCGGATCGCCTCGAGATCCCGGACATCCTCTCGGAAAAAGCGGTCGAGGCGCTCCTTCTGCCAGCGCCGATGCACTCGCGCCGACTGTGCGAATCAACGAATGTCAAATTCACATTTTGGTTTGCCCAGTCGCTGTCGAACGTTGACCTATTCGTCCTCCGGCGCGGGAAGCACGCCCGTTTCGATGGCCAGGCGCAATTCCTCGGGGCTGGCATCCCAGGCTGCCTGGTACGTGGGTTCCAGCGGCGTCATGATGTGCAGATCGTTGGTCAAAAAAAGCGGCATATCCGGCAGGACATCCCCGACGCCGACTGGTTCAACGTAGGCGGCGCGCACGCCGCCGGTTTCGTAGGAGGCGAGGATGCGGTCCTTGCCGGAAGGGAACGCAAAGTCCTCTTCCTCGATTTCATCCCAAATCGTTTTGTGTAAGCCGAACGGATCGCGTGGCGTGGGCGGGAACAGATCGACGATCAAGACGTGAATGCCGGCCTGCAGAAAGGCGATCGTCTTCTCGACAAAATCTCGGAGCGCCGCGCGGCTATCCTTGTTGCCCGGCGAAACGATCTGGATAATTGAGATGATTCGGCCAAGATGATGCCGGATGACGATGCGGTTAGCCCGGCCGGCGTAAATTTGCTTGGTGCTGCGGCGGACGATGGCGGTGTCATCGTGACGATTCCGCTGTCACCCATTTTATCGGCGCTCATGGACCCGGTGCTCATTCCGATGGCCAATACGTCCGCCTCGCGAGGCCCGGCGCGCTGCTCGACCAGCGCAGCAAAACCTTTGGGGAGGCGGCCTGCATTCAAAGCGTCTTTGATCCGGACCGACCAGCTTTGATGGAAATCGTGAAACAGCCCGGCGGGCACGCGACTCCAGTCGTGAAGTGGCATGGCTATAGCTTACCTACCCTTAACTTCTTCGGCGCTGCATCTTCATCCGATCATCGGAATTTCGATGTGGTTTCTGGATAGGCCAGAGAGTCGATGGAAGGCGAGCGCGGGTCATGGGTCAGTTTGAATTGCTATTTCAACCGGAAGATGAGTGTCACTTCGCCTGCCAACGGCAGTCGATCACCTTTTCGTAGGACTTTCGGTCGGCCTGCTTCGAGCCATTCTTCATTCACGGAAGTACCGTTCGTGCTGGCATCTTTGATGAAATAACGCCGGCCTTCCCGAACAATCTCGCAGTGGTAACGCGAAATCTTTCCTTTGCCGTCGGTAACGACCAAATCATTGGCTTCGGGCAGTGCACCAATTTTCGTGGCTGGCTTATCCAATGGAAAGACCTCGCCCGTGCGATCGCCGTCCGCGAACTCGAGTATCCCTTGCCGCTTCCTCAGAAGCAGATAAAGGCCGATGCCGATCACGCTCACAATTGCGAGGATCAGTAGTATCGTTTTCAACCACCAGCGGAATCTTTCCGTGCGAATCCGTGTCTCGATTTTTTGTTTCCACCCCTGAAGTTCGACATTTTTAGAATCCACCTTTAAGGCATCATCAATCGCTCGCAACGCCGGAACCAAGAGGGCGCTGTCCTCCGCAAAATAAGCGTCGTGGCCGTCCTTAATAGCGTCGCGCACCTGCTGACTGACGTTACGTTGATCGAGCTTCGTCTTTATCCGCTGCCGCGCATCCACGAAGTCTTTGTCACCCGGATTTGTTTTGATCGCCTCGTCAAGATCACCGAGGGCTTTGGTAAGTGCGGCGTCATCACCCGAAGCAAGAGCGTTGTCCACCATTTGCAGTAGTGAGTGTTTGACCTGCAGGTTTCGTTCGGTTTGAAGCTTCTTGTCCAACTCTGCCTGCGATTTTGCGATTTCTTGTCGCGCGATCTCGTTGCTTGGGTCGAGATTTAGCACCTGATCGTACAGCTTGATCTTTTCGGCGGGATCATCCGTTTGGTACGCCTTCAAAAGCAGCTGATTGATGAGGGTCTTTTTCAGCGTTTCAGACATCACCTCCGTGTCCTGACCACGTGCAGAAGGCACTGTCATGTTGACGCCAACCACGATCACCGCCAGTATCGCAAGCAACTGATTTCGGCAGAAAATTCGCATGACAAACATTAAATCGTCCGGCCGCCATCGAGATGGCGCAAAGGGTTTTCGAAGTCGAATCCAAACAGATGAGGATTCTCCCCGATAACTGCAGCGGCGACGATGTAGAACACATAGTCGTATGTTTCTTGCGGAATCTTGTCTCGATACACGGAAAGCAACCGCCAGAAGTTACGATCCCGCGGATTATTGGGCAGGCTCTGAATCAGCGGAATTACCTTGCCTTCGCCCCAGTTGTAGGAAGCCATGACCAATAAACCAGAAGCCTGTGCGTCAGTCAGGTAGATGAACCGGAGATATCGGGCCGCAGCCAGCGTCGATTTTTCAAAATTGTGGCGATCGTCTCCCGGATCAGGACGGCCTAACTCGTAGAGTGGCCCAAGTTGTAGACCGTACTTGACTGCGGTCTCAGGTATAAACTGCCACATGCCTTTCGCAATGCCTTTGTACGTATGTGGACCAATGGCATATGCGTCGAAGTTACTTTCCTGTAACGCGAGGTAGAAAAACTGCGGGGGCAGATCCTGGGCTAACATCGCAGAAGCTATACGCCGGCCGTAGCCTTTACTCTCTGCCTCGGCTATTGCCTTTTGAAGGCGGCCCGTTGATCGCCACTGTCCGATATACCGCTTCACCTCCGCCACGAAATTCGCCGGCATTCCCAGTTCGCACTCACCAAAAACTCGCGTCACTCGAAGAATCAGCCGATCCTGTTCGCTGAGCTGGTTTGAGTACAAGCCAACATTTTTGAGGAAACGGTCGTAGTTGGCTTGAAGATCTTGCTTCAAGGCACGAATGCGGCGGATCTCTTCGATTCCGTCTTGACCCTTCAGCGCCAGAAGTGTCGTTTCCGATTTCGCCGCCTCCAGCTCAACCGATTTCATCTGATAAAAGAGATCTTCTGCGAGTTGCTGTTGCCTGCTGGCTCGAGAACGTTCATAGAATCCATACGATGCGAGTACGACCACCAACGTCGATGCAAGAGCCACAAGAACTGCATTCCGCCTCCGCTGCTTTCGCTGGAGATCCTTAAATGCTTGCCGGATAAAAATTGTTCGCTCTCCCGCGTTTCCGCCAGGAGATTGCTTCAGATAGTAGTCTTCATATTGCGACAAGAGGTCTGGGTCCAACACTGAAGTTGCGGGCGCGGGTTCCTGGACCGTAGCAGTGACTTCAGGCCCGTTGCGGCCCAGCGTGAATAATGTCGTTTCACGCAAGGGTATCTGGTCGATTCTTGTGCCTTCGACGTATGTTCCGTTCGTGCTCTGAAGATCTCGCAGGCGCCAGCCGCCGTTTTCGAACAAAACTTGAGCATGCCGGCGGCTAACGAGCTGGTGATCAACACAGATCTGGGAATTCTCGTCGCGACCAATAATGGCGGAACCTTCCACCGCGTACTCCACCGGCTCCGAGCCTTCGCTCCGAATCAGCAGCTGCAGCGGTGGGGTTACGGGTGCTCCGGTTCGCTTTGTTTCTCGAGTTTCCATTCTCTTCCGCCGACGTTTCAGTGTTCTTCAACAGAAACGGTAACCGTTGGCGCCGCGCACTTGTCTTTGCCGAGACTCGCATCCTCGAAAATCTGTTTTAGCCTTCTTATATCTTCGTTGCTGAGCCGAATGCAGCCGTGTGTTGCACGCAACGCGCCCTCACCACGCCAATAGCCGGTAGACCCGAGGCTACCGCCATGAATCAGCAGCCCGGAACGGTGTCCGATGCGTTCCGCCAGTAACGCCTGACCGCCGACCGGCTTGAGCCGCACCGCGCCCCAGGGGCCATATTTTTTCAGATCTCGTCCCGCGGCGCTCTCCAGACCGGTCGCCGTGTAGATGCCAGTCGGCGTATTGCCCTCGTTTAAGAGACTCGTATCGCCTTGACCCCGGTTTCCACGACCCAACGCAGCAAATTCTGCAATGATCCGCCCGTCCTGTTCCACCCGCAACACGCCGGTTCGGTTGCGATTTCGTGGAAACAGAACTCTCAAATGCACGTGCGCCATCAGTGGTATTCACTCCTATTCTGCCTGCGTAACATCAAAGTGTCATTGAAACCGCGCCCTAGAGTATCTCTGCTTTGGTGCCAGTACAAGCCCGTGTCTGCGTGCTCTCGTGGATCGACGATAGCAATGTCGGCTCCAGAGCCAAACATTTGGAGAGTCGAGCGTAAGAAGCGGCGATGGCTATCAAAAGTGATTCGAAAGCCCAGCGAGATTATCGGTTTTGATAGCGGGCAAGTTTCTCTAAGCTGGGTATAGACCGGCCGCAGAGTGAGGAGGCGCTGAACCGGGTTGGCCTGCGCTACTTCTTCTCCTATAATGCCGCTGGTTTCAAATGGCCGCTAACATGCACCGCGCGTGACTGAATTCGCTTGAGGTCTTGATGCAAAGCTCGCAGAAAGTCGTAATGCTCACAGAGTGGTTCGCTGGTTTGACCCGCGCAGCAAATGGAAATCTGTACGCGATCCTCGATGCTGCTCGCGAGAGCGCGATTCTGCCGAAACT
>QHXA01000418.1:0-2026 GCA_003222755.1 Acidobacteriota bacterium | reverse complement strand
ATCATAGGAGACGCTGTCTGCGGTGTCTCCATACCTGGTGCATCTTGGTGCGAATAATTCATTGACCAACTGGCTAGTAACAGAGGGTTGGGGTAAAGCTTGGGGGATTTTCCTGACTGCGCCGGCTAATATCGACCAATTGCGCAGGCATTTTCGGCATTTCCTGTTGGTTCGCGATCCCGACGGCAATGAGCTGTATTTTCGGTTTTATGATCCGCGAGTGCTGCGCGTTTACCTTCCCACCTGCACGGCTCCGGAGATGAAACATTTTCTTGGGCCTACCACAAGGTATCTTATGGAGTCGGAAGACGGAGAAGCACTCCTCGATTTCACAAGGATGGGCCTGCGCAGGATGTCACTGTCAGCACTTGACAGCGCCTCTCCACTCGACCCGTCGCTTGCGGAAGATGTAACACTGGAAAAGCCCACTAACCGCCGGCTCAAGATCCGCAACGATCAGATGAAAGCATTTTCGGAGTACATGGACAAGAGTTTCGAAGGACGTGCGGCTGGTCACCTGCGGGCAGAATATCCGCTCGACACGAAAGATATTTCAGACGATGAACTGTGCGCATTCATTCAGGAAGGCAGTAGTAGGGCTGCAAAACATCAGTTCACGCGCGAAACAGAAATCGGCATTTTCCTGGACCTCATGATGATGTTTGGCACGGATTTCGATCAAACCGAGAGTTGGGCAACTGAGATCCTTGTGAAGCCGGATCTCTCCTCCGAAGAAAAACTTGAACGGCTACGTCAGCACAGAGACTCTGAACTGGAGCGCAGGACTAAACGCGATGAGTAACGGTTATTGCGACGTCAAGAAAGGAAGCCCTGTTCTGCCTTGTGCAAAAGCGCCGGGCAGTCTGATGGTCACTGTCAATAACCGGAGTGACAATAAGCCTCTCCGTTCTGCCAGAGTGAGCCTGTCGGGACCTTCCAGTGCTAATGCGGCAACCAATCCGCAGGGACATGCTACATTCGCAAAACACCCGCCAGGCAACTATAAAGTAACAGCATCACTCAAAACGTATTCCACCGAGACCGCAGCGGCAACTGTGCAGGCGGCAGCGCAAGCTCAAGCCAAGGTAGCGCTAAATCCGACTGTCGCTCCGATCATTCTTCCTGCACACCAGACTGTGATCGTGAAGAAGGTCTACACCAATCCGGGTCGGAGAATGATCCTGCTAAAAACAAACGTTCCATTTACTGGGACTGGCACATTCACGCGATCCAGTAATGCCGTTCGTTTCTTTACGCAAAATGCGGGAGGAAAAGAAATCACTTTCAATGGAGTGGACAATGTATTCAAAGGAGCGGAACTCACCGGCGGAGTTTCGCTATTCGCAGAGGGCGCCAAGGGCAGCACAAAGACGGATGACATCGAACTCACGTTGAAGCTGACCGGTCCACTGGTCGGCCCGCCTGCGAAAAGCAAGATGACCGCCGTAGAGGTCACCTTAGACATCTGCGAGCCGCGGACTGCGGCAGGTACGAATCCAGTCGTGCTTCCGACAGCGGCAGCAGCGCCCGGTCTCGGCGTGACACCCGCAGACAAGTTTTATCTGGGCCGCGCAGTGCCTGTGGAAGCGGATTGGGACACATTCCGGCCGTCCGAACGAGCAATGCTCATTGTCCGGCCTGTCAAACCGGCCGGCTTCGTGTTGAAGGCAAGCACGAACAACATCGCCGTCTATACCAGTGAGACGCCTACAAAAGGTGAAGCCCCAATTGCAAACGCTTACACCTTTGATGCGGGTAAAGCCTCCCCAAGCGGAATCAGGCTTTTTGTCCAAGGGACACACCCAAGCGCCGCTGTACGAGATACGGAGTTGCGTCTCGGGGTCGAGGGCCTGGAAGCAGATGGCGACCGCGTCTCTATTACCGCCGTTTACGTCGAAACAGTCAGTAACGTTGAACCGAAGAATCTGAAAACCGTTGCCATCGTGCCCGAGAAGCCGGCACGAAAGTCAAAGTCGAAGTATTTTCCGGCACCGCTGATTGTCGGTCTCAAATATGACGTCGAGAT
>QHXA01000417.1:2131-7933 GCA_003222755.1 Acidobacteriota bacterium | reverse complement strand
GCACAGCCGCGATCAGCCTGGGCAGTTGATCCTGGTGGAAAATATAGGCCATCGACTTCTCCTTTCTTAATACTTAATTTTTAACAGTTGGCCGATATCCGACGCGTGCAACCTCGGAGATCGGAGCCGGTGCAACGGTCACCCCGATTTCGGCTTGCTTGTGCCGCTCGACGGTCGGTTTCGACGATCCGCGCCCTTCCTCACCCCAGACGACCGTGACTTCACTGCCCAGTTCACTGTGTTCGACATCCATCATCGCCAGCGAGACCATCGCGCGTTCGTTGTAAGTGTAGCCGGTGTAAGTGGATATCCCGACGGTTTTACCGCCTTTCAACACCTTGTCGTACGGCAATGTTGCATAGTTCGCCAGGGGTAAATCGATGTACTTGGCGATGTCTCCATTCTGGAATAAGGATCCGAAGACACGGGCAACATCTTCGCCGTTCCAGACGAGCGTTACCTTCTTGCGCCTCTGGTTGGCGGCCATTTTTTCAACGCCTTTTCGCCCGACAAAGTCATGGTCGAATTTGACGAAAGACCCGTAGCCGAGGTCGTAGGGCGTGAGGTAGTAGTCCGTGATGTTGTCGGAGTAAAAGCTGCCTCCGAGTGAAGCCATGGCTTCATAGCTTTTCGCGCTCAACCACTGTCTGTAAGGCTTCAGCTGTTCGCCAACGTAGATCGCCGGAACTGGGGATGGAATCCAGCCGGATTCAAGGCAAGTCGTCGGGTAAGTCCTCGAGCCCACTTGGCGAATGCCGTACTCTTGACCGGCTTCAACAATGGCGTCTCGGACCTCCTCACCATATTCCCAAGGACCGAACAGCTCCCATCCGGGTTGTCCAACCATTCCATGACGCAACGCGCGAACATCCCGGCCGGCGATCTTGAAGAGGTCCATATTGAAAAAGCGGATGGCCGGTGCGGTTTTTCCCGTCACCTTCTCCATAACCTTCACGGCATTGGGACCTTGAACTTGATATCTGAAAACCTTTCGACGACCTTGATTAACAGCGGACCTCTCGTCCCTTTCTGCTTTGGCGTCATAACGGCCCTTCTCGCGGTTATATTGCACCCAATTGTGAGCGGAAGGACGCCCAACGAGATTGAATCTGTTTTCGTCCAGATAAAAGAGAATCGCGTCACCGATGACATATCCATCGTGGTTACAAGCGACAAATTGCTTGGCTTGATTGACGTTGAAATTCTTAAAGCTATTTACACCAAGATCGGAAAACAACTTGAGGGCATCACGGCCTTCCACGTAGAGATCTGTCATGTGGTGAGACTGGTCAAACAGGGCACAGGTCTCCCGCCATGCACGTTGTTCATCTCGCCAGTTCGTGAACTCGGCGCGCACCACTGGAAATGCATAGGGTCCTATTTGCGAATGGCGCAGCATTTCTACAGGACTGCCGACGGTTTGTAGCTTTTCCTCCAGGCTCTCGTAACTCATGGTGGCTCCTTACGTAGCGGCGGTCTATTGCCCACGCCGGAGGCGTGCGGCCAGCACAGGAAGGACTGAACTTTAGTCAGTCCGATGTTCATAAATCAATAGGAAAGCTCGCACGTGTTGATACAATCGCGGCCCGTGAAAGTTGAAGAAAGACCGGTGGGCTCCTGGCTTGCCGCAACCGGCCTGCGTTTGTCGGACTGGTTTGAACGCTGGTTCCCGGATGCGTTTGCGCTGGCACTTGTAGCCGTGATCATCGTGTATGCGGCATGTGTTGCGATCGGCAATTCGCCGATTCAGACGGCTCAATGGTTCGGCGCCGGGTTCTGGGACCTGGTGGCGTTCACGATGCAGATGACGATGATCATCGTAAGCGGTTACGCCCTGGCCACAGCGCGGCCGGTTTATGCCCTTATTCAGCGAATGGCCACAGTCCCGAAGAATGGCAGGAGTGCAGCAGCCTTCGTCGCGCTATTTTCGATGCTCTCCTCGCTCATATCGTGGAGCTTCAGCCTGATCTTCAGTGGA
The DNA here is from genome assembly GCA_003222755.1 of Acidobacteriota bacterium. Classification (GTDB taxonomy): domain Bacteria; phylum Acidobacteriota; class Terriglobia; order 20CM-2-55-15; family 20CM-2-55-15; genus 20CM-2-55-15. The sequence continues at coordinate 5,955 of QHXA01000417.1, read as the reverse complement.
CTTCTGGCGCGCGAAGTGGCGCATCGTGTACGCGGCGCGGATTATCGAGCGATGGGCGCTGCAGGATATCTGGGCGTCGGCAGCGTATGGGCGCTCGGGCTATCCTCTTCGGCGGCGCTGCTGATGGCCGCGCCCGCGTCTCTACCGCAATCGATTTTGCAAATCAGTGGCGTGATTCCTCTTTCGCAAACTCTGGGATTGTGGCAAGGCATGTTCATCGCTGCGGTGTTGATCGTCGTATCGATGTTGATCTCGTTCCATTCTCACCCCACGCTCGCATACGCGCGCGACATTGAGGCGATGGGTGTGAAGTACGAACCCGTTGCCGTTCCCGCCGGCAAGCTGGAGAAACCCGGTGAGTGGTTGGAGTACAGCCCGCTGCTGACGATTCTGATTTCCTTTTTCGGTGCCGTCTACCTCGTCCGCGAAGTTGCAGACAAGGGGCCAAGCGTCATCTTGGAACTTAATCACTACATTTTCGCGTTTCTTGTCGCGGGGCTTTTTCTTCACTGGCGTCCGCGATTCTTCGTTCACGCCGTCACGGCCGCCGTACCTTCGGTGGCGGGAGTTCTTATTCAATACCCGCTGTACGGTGGAATCGTGAAGATGATGACGGAATCCGGACTGGCGAAGGACCTGGCGCATTTCTTTGTCACAGTCTCCACGCAACACACGTTCCCGGTGCTGGTCGGGGTTTATTCTGCTTTTCTGGGATTCTTCGTTCCCTCGGCCGGTGGCAAGTGGCTGATCGAAGCACCTTATATATTGGATGCGGCAAAGTCGCTGCACATGCATTTGGGCTGGGTCGTTCAGATCTACAACGCGACCGAAGCGCTGGCGAATCTGATTCATCCGTTTTGGATGCTTCCCTTGCTGGGAATTCTCGGCCTGAAAGCGCGCGACATCGTCGGCTACTCCATGCTGCAGTTCGTGATCCACGTTCCGCTCGTGCTTTTCCTTGTCTGGATCCTGACTTACACGTTCGGTTAGCCGCGGATCAGCGAATCATCAGCACCGCTGATCCACGGACTCGACCGGCTCGGAAGCGGTTCACTGCCTCATTTGCCTCAGCAAGTGGAAATATTTCGAAGAAAGTTCGCACCGGCACTTTCGGCGCGATGCGCATGAACTCTTCAGCGTCTTTCCTTGTTAGATTCGCGACAGAACAGACGCTTCGCTCGCCCCAGAGCAATTCGTAAGGAAATTGGGGAATATCGCTCATGTGGATTCCGCCGCAGACGACGATTCCACCTTTGCGAACATTCTGTAGAGCACGTGGAATAAGCGCTCCGGTAGGAGCAAAGATGATTGCTCCATCCAGCGAAGCTGCAGAACCTCCTTCCGAATCTCCAGCCCAATAGGCGCCCAGAGATCGTGCGAATTCCTGGCCTTCTTTGGAGCGCGTGAAGACGTGTACTTCACGCCCTTCATAAACGGCAACTTGAATAATGAGGTGGGCGGCGGCGCCGAACCCGAAAATGCCCAGGCGCTTCGCCTGGCCTGTCTTTAGAAGAGAGCGGAATCCGATTAGGCCCGCGCACAACAGCGGCGCGGCTTCGGCGTCTGAATACAGTTCAGGAATACTCAAACAGAAGCGCTCGTCGGCGACAGTGAACTCGGCGAACCCGCCGTCGCGTGTGTATCCAGTGAACTCAGCACGATCGCAAAGATTCTCTGCACCAGACCGGCAGTAGTCACAAACTCCGCATGTTCGGCCCATCCAGGGCACTCCAACACGGTCGCCGCTCCTGAATCGCTTCACCTCATGCCCTACAGCAGCAACACGGCCGACAATCTGATGTCCTGGTATCAGGGGCAGTTTGACTGTTGGCAACTCCGCATCAATGACATGAAGGTCGGTCCGGCATACAGCACACGCATCGACCTGAACGAGAATTTCTCCGGGTGCCGGTTGTGGTTCNCGGACCGTTCAGCCAACGGCTTGCTCGGCGCAACCAGCACCATTGCGCGCATTTCTCTATGCGGCCAGCCGCTGCACCCCTTCATGGTACGATTGGGCAAAATGAACCATCGTCGGACTGCCCAGACGGTTGAAATCATCAAATGCCATTCGAATCGTCTCGTCGTGAGTGCCGGCGTTGAATTCGATTTCGCGGTTCTTACCGAGGCTCAGTTCACAATAGGTCGGCACATCGAAGATGTTTCCAAAAGGCGGCATCGCACCGACTTTGCATGTTGGAAATGCATCACGGAATTCATTTTCTGTAGCTAGACGCAACACCCCACATCCAATTACTTCCCGCAGGATGTCCAAATTTGCCGTGTCATTCGCCGAGAGCACTGCCATGACAAGCGTGTCCTCATCCGCTTTCAAAATGACGGATTTCACCATCTCCCGGCCAGGGACATGGATGGATGCTGCGATTTCTTGTGACGTGTACGCCGCCGGATGGGCGTGACGTGTGTACGCCACTCCAGAATTATCGAGATAGTCTCTGAGTTTCGTGGAGATCATAAGCACCTCCTGTTTCGATGCTGCGCATTGCTTCTTAAGACAATTATCTGCTTAGGAGGAAAGAACAGGAGGGAATTATTGCTGAGGCCGCGTAGATGCTTTCACGCGGCCTCCACATCAATCAACGCCAATCCGGTCTCTTTATCCAGCCGCCGCTGCAAGTATTTGGGGGATTCAACGAGAATCAGCTCAAGAGTCGGAAACACACGAGCTTCCATGAGATGTCCGCCATGCGCGGTGCCATCGGACTTACCTACGACAATGTGCGCATGGATTTTGGGCAGATCGCCCTCGAACGCGATATCACCCGTCAATGAGAGCACTTCAACCTGCTCCCGGATCGGGATCTTCTTGTACTCCTTTTTTACGGGATCGAAAAATCCGAGAATGACATCACTAAGCGCGCCGATCGCCGTGAAATGACACGAAAGAAGGCGCTGCCCGCTCGCAAATCTCCGTAAGGTCTCGATGACTTCATCTCCCTTCTCGAAAATTACGGCGAATGTCTTTTCCCCGCTCTCATTAATGAGTTTGGATTTCATGCCGACATTCCCAGAGGCTACGCGGCGGGCGCGATGACCTCTTTTACGATGCGGCCTTGAACGGCATCCCAATCGACATTCGAGAAGAATGCATCAATATATTTAGGCCGATCAGCTGGAGCGTAATCGAGGATAAACGCGTGTTCCCAGACATCCATTACAAGAATGGGAACGAATCCCGTGACGTTTCCGATTTCATGAAGTGTGATCCAGTGGTTCGAGATTGTTCCGGTATTCGGATCCTGGTAGCAAATCGCCCAACCGACGCCTCTCATCTTTCCAACACCAGCAAAGTCGAGCATCCACGTATCGTAGCTGCCGAAGCTCGCTTGCGCCGCGTTGACGAAGGCTGAACTGGGTGCGCCCGCCCCGCCGGCTCTCAAGTTCTGAAAGTAATATTCATGCAGGACCATACCGTTGTACTCGAAGCCGAGCCGCCGCGTTAGTTCCGAGTATGCCGGAAACTCTTCCTTATCAACCTTTCCGTCTGACAGAATGTCGGCAATCTTTTCGTTCAATTCGTTTACGCCTTTGACATAACCCTCATAAAGCTTGAAATGCATTTCAAGCGTTTTGTCCGAGATGCCTTTCAGTCCACTCAGATTGAATTGCTGGGGCTTGTAAGTATTCCGTTCAACCATAGCGACGCTCCTTTGAATATTCGACAAGAATTCATTTTGAGGAGCAACTGACACGCCACGCGGCTCCGACAGTCAACATGCGAGTTCGATGGAAATACTGAAGGAGCGAAACAATGAAACGGAAACTCCAGGATGCCGTAGTGGTCGTGACAGGTGCATTGAGTG
>QHXA01000417.1:0-2075 GCA_003222755.1 Acidobacteriota bacterium | reverse complement strand
CCGTCGCATTGGCAGCCAGACGCGAAAGCATCTTTATTCAAACGGCTGACCGAAGCGTCCGTGATGGGCGACCTCCGAAAGGGGTTTACGATTCTTTTTGCCCTTACCGATCGGCTGAGGCGGGTAACCGAAGGGAATAATCGCCAATACGTCCAACTCGTCAGGGATACCGAGGAGCGGTTTGAGATCATCGAGACCCATGAATCCCACCCAATTCGAGCCAACTCCTTCCGACCACGCTGCCAGGATCATCGATTGAATTGCTCGGCCGGCATCGGCCACGGAAAATTTTGTCTTTTGAATCGCAACAACAATTGCTAATGGAGCCTGGGCAACATAGGGTCCAGTTCGCGCCAGCCCGCCCAATTGCCGCAATTTCTCCTTCTCATCGACAACAATGAAATGCCACGGCTGACCGTTGACGGCGCTTCCCGATAATCGTCCCGCTTCGAGGATCCGCCGGACAACATCCGGTGGCACAGGTGTCTCCTTGTAATGACGTACGGCGAGAACCGTGCGAATAGCATCAAAGACTTCCATTGCTCCGTTCCTTTCCGCCTTTCGGTTATGGTAAGGAACCTGCACTTTAATCACCGCGTGCAGATTGAGAACGCCGGATCGGCGTAAAGGGGTATCGGAATGTCGAAAAAGCAAACGCAGCAACTTCCGGTGAGAATCTATCGCAGCGAAAACCAGTTTGCGTTAGCTGCTCCGCTGGCGGGACTCGAGCCTGAAGACATCCGCATAACCATTAATGGTAAGCAGGTAACGATTCACGGCAACCAGCGCGGTCCACGGCAGCATCGTCTCGATTTACTCCAGGCGGAGTGGAGCGTTGGTCCGTATCATCGGGAGATCGAGCTACCCGAAACGGTGGACGGCTCACTCGCTAACGCCACCTATGGGAATGGAGTACTCGTCCTGACATTGCCAAAGGCAGGCGCAACGGCGAAACCGGCTCGCACAGAGTTTACGCTTGAGGCGATTCGGCCGACCCGCGGTGAGCGCGTTGGTCACGTCGGACACGATATCAGGCCGACAACAACGAAAGAACATTGGGCGCGTCTCGCGGAAATCCCTAAAAGACCGGCCGTATAAAAAAGACGCAACAAGCGTTTATGCCTGTTGCGCCTTTGTTTAGCTCCGCGATCTCATCTGGACCGCCTCGCATCGATCAATATCGACCGTAACCACCGCGACCACCACGGCCGCCACTGTTCTTACGCTGGCCGAAGTCTTTTTTGACCATCGGTCGTGCCTCATTTACTGTAAGGGCTCGGCCATTGAGTTCTTTCCCGTTCAACTGCGAGATCGCCTTTTCGGCGCTATCGTCGCCCATTGCCACGAAACCAAAGCCCTTGGACCGGCCTGTGTCGCGATCAGTGATGATACTGACCGACTCCACCTCGCCAAACTGTGCGAACAAATCGTTGAGATCGTTCTCCGATGTTTGAAAAGAGAGATTGCCTACGAAAATTTTCTTTGCCATTTTGTTTCAACCTATTTTGTTTGTCGGGAACTTCGAGGAGCTTTGTGGAAGACAAGACCTGAAAAGAATCAAACTCTCCAAACAGAGACAGGAGGTTCCAAACTGAATTCGCAACTCGTGCTGCTCACATCCACAATATGCGGCTGGACCGATTTGTCAAACGGCTTCCCAAAGCTTTTTCCCGAGGCACATCACATGCCGGATGGGAATGTCTCCCACTCTCCCGTTTCCCACTCTGGGCTTCGTTCCAGCGGTTCGACGGCGCGGGTCACATCGCAGTGAATGATACAGTCGAATTGCGCGCCGAGCCGTGCATTGAAATAATGACTTCCCCGTTCGGTTTCGGGCAGATACACAACACCGATCGCTCTTTGAAGCAATGGCTCTGGTAGTTCGATGAGGCGGCGCTTCCCGTCATTCAGAATTAGGAACCAGCCTGGAGAACCGGCTTCGTGAAACAGAGCTTCATAGCTATTCGGTAATCCGGGCCGCACGCGCTTTCTTTCCGCAGGGCTGTCCCAATCGGAAGCGGCGGTAACCGTTCCCGAAAACGTGCTGAAACCGATCAAGACCGCCTCCCGGCCAT
>QHXA01000416.1 GCA_003222755.1 Acidobacteriota bacterium | reverse complement strand
CGCAGCGAACTTGGTCTCGCAGGTTAAGCCGACTTATCCGCCGCTTGCGAAGCAAGCCCGCATTCAAGGTGTCGTGGTTCTCGAGGCTGAAATCAGCAAGGAAGGAACGATCGAGAACCTGAAGGTCATCACCGGTCACCCGCTGTTGATTCAAGCGGCCATCGATGCCGTAAAGCAGTGGCGCTATAAGCCCACGCTGTTGAACAACGAACCAGTGCCCGTTGTCACGACTATTACTGTGAATTTTGCATTCTCTCAGTGAGCATGCTCACGAATTGGAAATAGCGGGCGGTCCGCGAAGCGCAACCGCGATAGCGTGCAGCGTCAAGGGAGGGCCGCCCTACAGTTAAATCCGAAAATTTCGTCATCAAATTAGGCCTGTTCCCACAGGTTTCAGGAGGATTCTCAGTCTATGCTTCTTGCTAAGGTTAACTTGTTTGCGATGATGCTCCTACAGGGTAGCGAGGTCAGTTTTGACCTGCGTTCCATGTGGGCTAACATGGGCATTCCTGCCAAGGGTGTCGTCGTTATTCTGGCAATCATGTCGGCATGGTCGATCGGCGTCATGATTGATCGTTATATTGCTTTCAGCCAAGCCCGTAAGCAGTCCCGCGAATTTGCGCCCGCTGTGGCCGGTTGTTTGAAAGAAGGAAAGATCGAAGAGGCCATCAGCGTCGCCGAGCAAAACAAGCGCAGCCACTTGGCTAAGGTCGTGGAAGCCGGTCTTCAGGAATTCCGCGCGCATGCGGTTTCCCGTGAAATCGCCGGCGAACAGATCGAATCTTCACGGCGCGCTTGCGAACGTGCCGAAGCGATCGTCAATGCCGAACTCAAGCGTGGTCTTTCCGGTCTTGCCACGATCGGCGCGACCGCTCCTTTCGTCGGATTGTTTGGGACCACGGTCGGCATCATCAATGCGTTCAAAGGCATGTCGTCTGAAAAGACGGCCGGTCTGTCGGCTGTGGCAGGCGGTATTTCTGAAGCGCTTGTCACCACGGCGTTCGGTCTATTCGTGGCCGTGCCTGCCGTGTGGGCATACAACTGGTTCACCAACAAAGTTGAAGCGTTCGGCATCGAAATGACGAACTCCTCTTCCGAGTTGATCGACTACTTCATTAAGCAACATGGAGCGAGGAAGTAACTATGGCAATGGGGTCAGGCGGAGGTAGAGGAGAAGTCACCTCCGACATCAACGTTACGCCCATGGCGGACGTGATGCTTGTCCTTCTGATCATTTTCATGGTTATCACTCCGATGTTGCAGAAGGGCGTGAGCGTCGAACTCGCCAAGACAAAAAACCCGATCGACATGAAGGAAGCCGATCGGGATGATGCGGTTCTGGTCGCTATCACCCGCGACGGAAAGTTCTACATCAATCAAGACCGAGTGAACATCGATGACCTTGCAGCGAAGGTCAATGATCTGCTGGCGAGCAAACTGGACAAAACAGTTTTCGTCAAGAGCGATGGCCGCGCAAAGTACGGTGACGTTGTTCAGGTGGTCGACAATATCCGCAATGCGGGTGTTGACAAAGTTGGTCTGCTGACCGAACGCCTGGATGACCAGGTCCGCAGGTAGGAGGCGTCAGAATGAAAAAAATAAGGAAGAAGATCGAGGCCAAAGCAGATATCAACGTTACTCCGTTCATCGATATTTTGCTCGTGCTGCTGGTGATCTTCATGACGATCACTCCGTTGACGCCGAAGGGGCTCGACGCGGCGATTCCGCAACCGCCACCGCCGGGTACCCCTCCCCCGCCACCGGATCAGCTGAACAAGACGATCGTTATCTCGATCGACAAGACCGGTACGCTCAAGATCAATCAGGACGTTGTGGAACTTCGTTTCCTCGGCGATCAACTTCAGGACATTTTCAAGACTCGCAACGAGCGTACCGCTTTCGTGAACGCCGATCCCGATCTTCTCTACAAAGACGTGGTCGAAGTGATCGACGTCGCGAAGGGAGCCGGCGTGGATAAGATCGGCCTGATGACCGAACAAATTCAAGCCGGCAAATAGGGAGGCATAGATGAAGCGACACGCGAGATTGATGCTCGCCTTCCTGGCGATCCTGGCTCTCGCAGCCACAAGCTGCGCGAAACTGCAGGCGCGGGACAACCTGAACAAGGGCGTTCGCGCTTTCAGGGATGCGCACTACGAAAACGCCGTGAAGTACTTCCAGAACGCCGTCCAGCTCGATCCTGACCTCACAACGGCAGAGATCTATCTTGCAACGGCATATGCCCAACAGTACGTTCCTGGCGGCCGCGGCGAGGACAACGAGAAAAACGCGCAAATGGCGATTCAGACGTTCGAGAACGTCCTGAAACGGGACCCGAACAACGTTAACGCCATTGCCGGCCTGGCGAGCATGTACCAGAACTTGGGCCAGGAAGACACCAAGAATCTTCGCAAGGCTCACGATTACTACATGAAGTACGCGCAACTCGATTCGAACAATCCGGTGCCGTATTACGCGATTGGCAGTTTGGATTGGCTGATCGTCTTCGATAAGAACAATCCTGACCCGAAAGAGGATCAGTTAAAGGTTATCGACGAAGGACTAGCGAATCTGGACAAAGCACTCGCGCTCAACCCCGACTATGATGACGCGATGACGTATAAGAATCTTCTGTATCGTCAGAAGGCTGATCGCGCCGATTCGGAGGACGAGAAGAAGAAGTTGACGGATCTGGCGGACGAGTGGTTCAACAAAGGCCTCGAAACGCGCAAGAAAAACGCAGAGAAGAAGAAGTCCCTAGCGGTCGGTAACAATTAGATACATTCCGCATTAGCAGCCGCGGATTGCTCGGATTCCCTGGTTCGAACCCTGGGTAATCCAAGCAATCCGCGGCTTTTTTCATATAATCAGGACTAAATGATTCGTTTGGAAGAGATTCTCGATCGCGTCGAGAAGCACCATCCCGGTGACAGTCTCGATCTGATTCGCCGTGCGTATATTTTCTCGGCGAAAGAACACAAGGGACAGGTGCGCGCCTCCGGCGAGCCTTACCTAACGCACCCGCTTGAGGTTGCGAACATACTGGCGGAGATGAAGATGGATGCCGTCACCGTCAGCGTCGGATTGCTGCACGACGTCGTCGAGGACACGCTGACGACTATGGAAAAGATCGAGGAACTCTTCGGTCCGGAAGTGGCGCACATCGTCGACGGCGTGACCAAAATCAGCCAGATCCCCTTCACCTCGAAGGAAGAAAAGCAAGCCGAGAACTTCCGGAAAATGCTTCTTGCGATGACCGACGATATTCGCGTCATCATGGTGAAGTTCGCCGACCGTTTGCACAATATGCGAACGCTCGCGTATTTGCCCGCCGATCGCCGCGCAGCCATTGCGCGCGAAACGATGGACATCTACGCGCCTCTGGCGAACCGGCTTGGGATGGGCAAAATCCGAGGTGAGCTTGAAGATCTGGCATTCAGTTATCTGGACCCCAGGGGATATCAGGAACTGAAGGACATCGTTGAGAAAAACCGCCGGAAGCATGAAGCCTTCCTTGCAGAACTGACGAAAACGGTCGAAGACAAGATGAAGGAGCACGGTATCCCGTGCTCTACCGAGTCCCGCATCAAGCGCCTGTACTCGATTTGTCTCAAGCTCAAGAAGCAGCGCATTACGATCGATCAAGTCTACGACCTGCTTGCTCTCCGCATCATCACCGACAGCGTGAAGAACTGTTATGCGGCGCTTGGTGTGATCCATAACACTTGGCGTCCGGTACCCGGCCGCATCAAAGATTTCATCGCGATGCCGCGGCCGAATATGTACCAGTCGCTGCACACGTCCGTTATTGCCGGAGGCCAGCCTTTCGAGGTGCAAATTCGAACCGCGGAGATGCATCGGATTGCGGAGGAGGGCATCGCCGCGCATTGGAAATACAAAGACGGAAAGCTCGTGGCGGACAACCGCGAGGATCAACGTGTTTCCTGGTTGCGACACCTTGTCGAATGGCAACAGGAAATGAAAGATCCCGCGGATTTCTTGAGCACGTTGAAGGTCGACTTGTATCCCGAGGACGTATACACATTCACGCCAAAGGGCAAAGTCGTCACCCTGCCTCGAGATGCCACTCCGGTCGACTTCGCGTACGCCATCCACACCGAGGTCGGCCACACTTGCGTTGGCTCGAAGATCAATGCCCGCATGACACCGCTCCGCACAAAGCTGCGCAATGGCGATATCGTTGAAATCGTGACGCAGCCCGGCCACAAGCCAAGCCGCGATTGGCTGTCGTTTGTCAGGACTTCGCGCGCCCGAAACAAGATTCGTCATTGGCTCACACAACAGGAAAGCGAAAAAGCGATTGAGCTTGGCCGCAAGATGCTCGAGAAGGAAGCGCGGAAGTACAAAAAAAACGCGAAAGTGCTGCTGGTGAGCGATGAGATGCAGGCGCTGCTTTCCGAGTATGGTTCCAGCAAGGTGGAGGACCTGCTTTCCGCGATCGGATACGGCAAAGTGTCAGCGAAGCAAATCATCTCGCGTCTGTCCCCGGACGGGCTGAAGGAGACTCCGGAGGAAGAAGAATCGACGATCACGTCGGTGGTCAAGCGTGTTCTCGGAATCGGCGGCGATGCTCGCCTCCAAGTGAGAGGCTTTGATGATTTACTGGTGTATCGCGCAAAATGCTGCAACCCGATTCGTGGCGAGGAAGTGATCGGGTACATCACCCGCGGCAAAGGCGTCGCCGTGCATTCGAAGAATTGTCCAAACGTTCAGAATCTGCTCTACGAGCCCGACCGCAAAATCGAAGTCGAATGGGCCAGTTCGGCCCCCTCCGCGGAAGCCTATGCCGTGCCGCTGACCATCTTGACGGAAGATCGTCCCGGAATGCTCGCCGAGATCGCCGCGGCGATTACCGAAGTCCGGTCGAATATCTTGAATGTGGAGGCTCGGACCGCCGACGAACGGGGAACCATCGACATCACCGTCGAGATCCCGGATATGAAGCACCTCGAGCGCGTCATCTCATCGGTGAAAAAGATTGATGGTGTTTACGATGTGGCACGGTCCACGAGAACAGTAAATACGGCGAGGTAACTGAATCTCCCATCACACTTATGAACAAACAACCCATCTCCACTCACCAGGCTCCCTCCGCTATTGGTCCTTACTCTCAAGCTATCCGCGCCGGAAATTTGCTTTTAGTTTCGGGTCAGATTCCTATTGACCCATCAACGGGAAACCTTATCGACGACAAAAGCATTCAAGCTCAGACCCGCCGCGTGTTGCAGAATCTGATCGCGATTGTTGAGGCCGCCGGCGGTTCGGCGCAGAGCATCGTGAAGACCACAGTGTTTCTGCGGGACATCGGCGATTTTGCAGAAATGAACGCCGTGTACTCGATCTTCTTCAGTTCCCCTCCGCCGGCACGGTCCACCATTGAGGCCGCGCGGCTTCCACGCGACGTGTCCGTTGAGATCGACTGTATTGCGGTAATCTGACTTGCCGCCCGTCAGGGTGCCAATACGCGGATCGCCTCTGGAATAACGGTAATCTCAATCGGAAGACGTCCGAGCGGTTCACCGTCAATCTCACAAAGAGCGGACTCTTGGGAATCTGCTCGCACGCATTTCGCGCGAAAGAAACGCACTTTCGGATGCTCGTAGATCTTGCCGTTGTAAAGCAGCGGGAGACTTCGAATCAACTCGGGGAGCGGCAAAAATTCAATCAGTGTGCTCGTGGACACGCCAGCATCCCGGCGCCGTGATACTGCCCATTGCCCACGGCGACGTTGATGACCTTGGCCTCGATTGCGATGGAATTGTCCAGGCTGATGGTGACGGCATTCCCTCTGAAAGTGATCGCTGTCCGTAGCGCGGCCAGCACAAACGACGTCTTTCCGCCGAAGGTCTTAGAGGAACGGTTCACTCGCGACGCAACAGTTCCGCTCATACCGAAGCTTGTGATGTTGACGGAATACCGCTCGGCCTGGGCGCCCTCCATAGTTGTGTATCGCACCTTCATTAAATCGAGCAGCCGAGGCTGCCCGCTTTGAATCAGCGCTGCAGTTTTTTCGACGCCTTCAGGGATATGAAGCACTCTGCTGAAGTCGGATCCTGTACCGTGAGGGAGGATGGCGAGCGTGGCGGTATCTGAAATCAACTTGTCGTGCTCAAAGAATCCATTCACCACTTCATTGATCGT
>QHXA01000482.1 GCA_003222755.1 Acidobacteriota bacterium | reverse complement strand
ATCGGAGAATATCCGGATTGATCGGCTTATTCAGGTAGTCAACCCCGCCCACGCCATATGCCTGAAGTACGTCCTTCTCATCAAGCGTATGTGCGGTAAGGAAGAGAATCGGCACGTGCTGGTTCCGCTTGCGTGCTTTGATCAGTTGGGCGAGTTCGAGGCCGTTCGTACCCGGCATTTTGATGTCCAGGATGATCGCCGCGAATTGGTTATGAAGGAGAGCGAGCAGCGCCTCATTGGCAGACCGTGCGCGGACAAAGCCGCAACCACTGGATTCCAGTATGGCTTCAAGAGCGTCGAGGTTCCGTTCTTCATCATCGACGAGGAGCAGCTTAACAACTTCATTCAGCAAATTTTTCAACCCCTATATATAAGGTGGAAGCCGACGACGCTAAGCAGGCTAGGTTCCTTCGCTAACTCCTTGCAGACACATCATGTTTTATTCGGCGCGGGGATTCTCGCACAGGTGCAATGTTGCGGGCACTTCATCTTGGAAATCGCTACTGTTGGTCCGAGGGGCCTCGCTATTTCTGTATTTCGACGCGGGCCAACTGAGCGTCATAGAACGACTGCTTCTCTCCCCACTCAAAAACAACGGTATAGCGATCAAGGGTTGTGATGTTTCGGTCGTGAGGCAGAACTTCATGTATGGTCCCCTCCAAGCCGACGAAAGGTGTCGCAACGACTGGCAGGATTTTAACGCGGTCTCCGACCTTGAAACGTGTCATACATGATTACGAGCGGATTCTCGGCGGCCAGTCAACCATCGTTTCTGTTGACCGTGACACCCGCGCCCCCCAGACGTGAAGATGGCGGAACTTGCCAGGGCGAGAGCGTCAGCAGGCCGTGTCACTCGAGCAGCGGGTTATGACCTCCACCTTACCAAGCCGATCGGACCCAGCGACCTGACCCGCACTGCGGGAAAGTTTCGGAAGAGTCGGGAGCGTGAAGTGTGAAGACCCTGAAGATCGGCGATCGAGTCCGGGTATCGGAGACTCTGGCGTCAGAATATGCAGGAGCCAACGGCGTTATCGTTGCGATTGAGGAGCGGCAAGCAGGAGTCATTCATTTGTCCGAGTGCGAAGTGGAATTCAGAAATGGCGTTCGAAGGCATTTTCTCGGATTTCAATTGACGCGCGTTTCAGCGGCTACTGAGGGTCCATAATAACCATTGCGCATCATCGACACCCATCCGCATGTGATCTCGACGGACGAAACGCGCTATCCGCGCGCGCCCATCGGCGGCCATCAGTCCGACTGGTCGCGCGAGCGTCCCGTGCCCTACGACAAAATGATCGCGGCTATGGATGCGGCGGGCATCGTGAAATCGGCGCTGGTGCAGGCCTCGACCTGCTACGGGCACGACAATTCCTACGTAGCAGACGCGGTGGCGGCGCATCCCGAACGCTTCACGGGCGTGTTTTCGTGCGATGTACTCGCGCCCGACGCGCGCGAGAAGATGATCTACTGGATGGCCCGCGGACTCACCGGCATGCGCCTGTTCACCACGGGCAGTACTATGCCGGGCCAGGCGGATTGGCTGGACGACCCGCGTTCACTTCCCGCTTGGGCATTGGCCGAGGAAAAGAATCTTCCCGTCTGTCTGCAAATGACCGCCAAAGGCATTCCGCAGGTGACGGCTGTGCTGAAGCGGTTTCCGAAGTTGCGCGTGATCCTCGATCATCTGGCGCGGCCGCAACAGGAAGACGGCCCGCCGTACATCGGCGCCGAGAGTCTCTGGTCTCTCGTCATGTATCCCAACGTGTACCTCAAGGTGACCGAGCGTAATCTCGTGGGGGCACGCCAAGGCAAAGCCACGCCCGAAACGTTTTTCGGCAAGCTCGCCTCCGATTTTGGCGCTAATCGCATCGTCTGGGGCTCGAATTATCCTGCGTCCGAGAAATCGCTTCCCGATCTCGTCAAGCTCGCCGAGGAGACGCTTTCATTTCTGCCCGCACGCGACCGTGAATGGATATTTTCCGGCACGGCCGAGACGCTGTATCCTGTGCTTCGCGAGACATAGCAGATGATTTTCGACACGCGCGCACCGGTCACGCTGCACACGCTTCTGGGCAACCATCCCAACACCAAGGCGCTAAAAAGCGGGCAGGTGTCCGCGGACGAACTCTTCGCGCCGGCCGCAAGAATTTTAGGTAACGCCGCGGCATGACTGCCGACGCCACGGCCGCGCCTGCGAGACGCAAACCGCTCTATCGCGATCTGTCGCTGCAAGTCCTTGTTGCCATGCTTCTGGGCGTGGCAGTGGGTTTTGCCTGGCCTGAAAGCGCCGACGCTATGAAGCCCTTGGGCGACCTATTCATTAAGCTCGTGCGCATGCTGGTCGCGCCCATCGTCTTCTGCACCGTGGTGCACGGCATCGCGAGCGTGGGCCATGCAAGACGAGTCGGCCGTGTCGCCATCAAATCGCTCATCTATTTTGAAATCGTGACCACGGCGGCGCTCGTGCTGGCGCTGTTGTTCGTGAATGTGTGGGCGCCGGGCGCGGGCATGCATGTCAATCCCGCGATGTTCACGGACAAGAGCGTGGCCAGCGTCGAAGATACCGCCAAACAGGTGGGCTTCGGCCAATTCCTGCTCGATATCGTGCCTTCGAGCGCAGTGGGGGCTTTCGTCGGCGGCGATGTGCTTCCGGTTCTTTTCCTCTCGCTCCTCTTCGCCTTCGCGCTACTGGCGCTCGGGCCCAAGGGCAAGCCGCTGGTCGAGGGCATCCAGACAGTCTCGCACGTCCTCTTCAAGATGATCGGCTTCGTGATGGTGGTGGCACCCGTCGGCGCCTTCGGCGCGATCGCGTTTACCGTCGGGAAATACGGGCCATCCTCCCTCATTTCTCTTGGCAAGCTGGTGGTTGAGTTTTATGTCGTGTGCGCCGTCTTCGTCGTGCTCGTGCTCTGGCCGATCGCGAAATGGAATGGCGTCTCGCTCATTCGCCTCATCCGCTACATCGGTGCGGAGCTCTTGATCGTCATGGGCACGAGTTCCGGCGAGAGCGTGTTTCCCCGGCTGAACGCGAGGCTGCGCGCCCTCGGGTGCGATGAATCCGTCGTCGCCCTCGTGCTGCCTGCGGGCTACGCCTTCAACCACGACGGAACGTGCCTCTATTTCGCGACGGTTTCGGTATTCCTGGCCCAAGCCGTGGGCGTCGATCTGACGGTCGCGCAGCAATTGGGTTTGCTCGCGATCATGCTGTTCACCTCGAAGGGCGGCGCGGGCGTGGCCGGTTCGGCGATTGTGGTGCTCGCCTCCACGCTCTCGGCCACCGGGACGATTCCCGTGGCCAGCATTGGACTCATTCTCGGCGTGCACCGGCTCTTGTCGTCTGCGTTCGTGCCGGTCAACGTGCTCGGCAACGCGCTTGCGACTATCGTCATGGCGCGCTGGGAACGCGCGCTGGACATGAAGGCGTTGCACTCGGAATTGCACGACAGTCGACGCTCTCCTTAAGGAGCTGAGCTTCGCATCCAATCCGTCGCAGTCCGGGAGACTTAGGTCAAGGACGATAAGGTCGGGCGTGGCCGCCCGGGTCTGCGAGAACGCGGGCTAAAGCGCGCGACTACATACTTGATTCAAAAGGTCTCATCAATTGGAAATGATGGTGACCGGAGCCGATGAGGCAGTGCCCTGCGCGTTCGTAAGGCTGACTGTAACAGAGTCGATCATGCTGGCGTCGCCTTGCACGCTGAATAACTGCTCGAACACGAATGTACTGCCGTATGCGACGGATGCGGCGCTGCTATACCAGGTGGTGAAGTCGCTTTCGACATTCCGCACCAGGTTTACATGTTGCATACCTGCCGGCGTTCTCACATCGAATCCAAATCCCGCATTGCTCAGTTTACGTTCTGGCGAGTAGCCCGTGACCTGGACTCTCAAACCGTCCGATGTCCGATCCGCGACGATGTTGACCAGCTTCGGAGGGGTCGGCAGGATAGTCACTGTCCCAACGGGCAGGGCTGTAGGCCCACTGTCGACGTTGACTGTCGCAACGACCGTACCTGTGGCGCGAATTTCCGATCCTTGGATTCGCCACATTCATTGCTGCTGGACTCCTTCGGAGTTGGATGCCGTGCGAGCGGGCGTTACTGGAGGACGAGGCGTCGAGGACAGCAACTGTTCCGTCAGACGGATCGCTTAGTCGAAATACGGACGTGCCTTTCAGAGGGTGGAGGCCAGTCGCTACGCAGTGGCACGGAAGCGCTGTAGACAAACTCGTTTGCAAATCGACGACAGTGACGGTTTCGGATTTCTTACTGGTGATGAAGATTCGAAGGCCGTCTGCCGAGCCAGCTACACCGGCAATAGCATTAAAGCCGTCACCAAACGAAGCGACCGAGATTCGGCTTGCCTCCTGATCGATGCCTCGCATTACGAACACTTCCTGGGCTGCGTCGTCCGCAATTACTGCGTCATGCCGTCCTGCGAGAAAGGTCGCAGCAGACGGATGCTGCGCAGGCAGAACCCATCGAGATCCGGTCGGGTTCACTACCCACAGCGTGGAATCCTCGCCCGTTGTGAAATTCAGCAACGCCAAGCCGGTGATGGCTTGCCCGATGCTGTGGATATTCGGCAGATCATTTTTGACGATGTTCCGGTCTTGCGGAACATCGCATTTGCGAGCACGCTTTACCATGAAGTGGGGCATCACCTAGAGCGCACCATTGGAGCGCCCGCCCCGGGCGGTGAGGCAGCTGCCGAAGCATGGAAAAATAGATTGCTCTGCTCCTACCTTCGGAAAAGCTATTGGTACCTCGTGCCGTTCCTGGGAGTTGCAAAAGCGATCGTGGCCTGTCTGGGGCACTCGGATGATTCAGGACGCCCGAGATCGCACGGGCAGAATTAACACCCGAGATGCTGTCCGGATATTATGGCCGACGCGCCCACACGCGTCGGCCGGTAATAACCCCCACGCCGCCAGCGGCCCCTCCGCCGGCTTACACGCGTTCGAATAATTCCTCGGGACCTTCGCTTGGCTGCAGTTTGGGTTTTTGATCTTACCCAACTCGACTTTTGGATCGTGCGCTGACTATAACATTTACTAACAGTTGCGGAGGTGCCTCGCCGCGTGATGTATGGAACGTGGGACGCGATCAATTGGGGTAGTTCCGATTTCAGATTGCGTACTCCAATAGCTCCGAGTTCTTATCCGATCTGTGACTGCGTGCAGTTACCGGACCGGCACGCGCTGCTTGAGCTCGTCGAACCAGTTAAGAGCCACGTTGACCTGCTCGGGCGGAGCTTTGTCATTTGCTTGTGCCTGGGGCAGCATCACGACGAAGAACTTGCCATCGGGAGAGATGTCATACGACCGCGGACCAGTATCAGCGATGACTCCCTCGATGGGCAGCGGCGCGGTCTTTCCGGCAACGAAAGCGGGCTGCGTCTGAACATCTACGGAGACGATTTGTTGCGTTCCGTTAGCTTGGCCTTGCAAATAGAACAACTGCCGGCCATCGGGGGACCACAGCGGACTACGTCCGCCGCCAAAAGACACTTGATATTTGGCGCCCGTAGGCGGAAAAGGCTGCACGTAGATCTCGTTCCGCCCCGACTCGTTCGCACTGTAAGCGAGCCAGCTTCCGTCGTGCGAAATGCTGGAATTACTGGCGTATCCCTTGATGAGCGGCTTGGGTTTCCGGTCGAGACCTAATGAAGCCATGGCCAGGTTCCTGTCGCCACCTCGGCTGAAGGAGAAGATCAGCACTTTTCCATCTGCCGAGAAAGCTTCGGATTGGAGAGTAGTGCCTGGTTCGGGAGTGACGATAAGCTCCGGCACACCGCTGCCATCAGCGCGTTGCCAGTAAAGGCCGGGGTCACCTTCGCGATCCGACGTGAAAACAACGCGCTGGCTATCGAGAGTCCAGGTCGGCCGGTGGGCATTGAGACCTCCGAAGGTCAATTTGCGGATCGGGACCCTGCCGGACAGATCGTATATCCAGACAATGCGCTCCTTCCCATCGTCCGTGTGAAGAGCTAAAAATTTTCCGTCCGGCGAAATTCGCGGCTGTGCGTACATGCCGGCCTCGATATTCAACGGCTTTCGAGATCCGGCACGGTCGATGAGGGCGAGCGTAACCTGCGATGAGAACGCCACGCGGTCACCCGGTACGTAAACAAGGGAACCGTTGTTTGAAACTGCGAACTGCACAGCGCCAGTTGAACCTGCCGGGGCTCTTCGGACGCCTTCGATGACCGGCACTGGTCCGCCCGTCACCTGAAGCTTTTCCGCATCAAAGGGAAGCGCGAGCACTGTCGAGCCTAGAGCAAAAACAATGTGGCCTGTCGGCACAAAGCGAGCATCGCTTCCTCCTTCATAGATAACCTTGCGCTCACCGGTCTTGAGTGACTGCACTACGATCTGCGCCTTGTCCCATCCCACCGCACTTGGGCTCGAGGCGAGCGTGAACAATAAAGCGTTCCCACCGGGCAAAACCTGAGGGCCGTGCGCAAGCTCGCCGGGCTTCAACGTCACGACGGTGTCTGCTTTTCCTCCATTTGCAGAAACTCGCATGATGCCGTTCCGTCCCTGACCGAAAAATATGCTGTCGTGCGTGTCCCATGATGCGCCGAATACGTTATCGGCATCGCAGATGGTCACCGCTACTCCACCACTGACTGCGATTTTCTTCAGCTTCCGCTCGAGCGAAGAATAAAAACCCAACCAGCGGCCATCCGGAGAGAAGAACGGTGTGTCGGCGCCTTGCGCGGTTCCTGGGATCGGCCGCGCCTCCATCTCTCCCATGCTCCGCATATATAGCTGTTGATTGGCTGCATACACAATGTTGGCGCCGTCGGGAGAAATGGCCACGTGGTGTGCTCCGCGGACCGGCCACGTCTGACCTTCCGGAATTGCGACTGAGAACCGAGTGATTTCCGCCGGCTGCGGCAAGCGCTTCAGGTTCCACCCTGCAACGCCGGCGATACCAGCGAGAACTGCCGCACCCAGAATCGGAATGGCGCGCTTCCACAAAGGACGCGGAGTGGCTGTCACGGGCATCTGCAGCTTCAGAGCCCGGGGCTCCGCGATGATCGATTCAATCTCGAGGCGCACATCGGCGATCGCATGCCATCGCCGGCTTGGACTCTTTTCCAAACAGCGTTGCAGCAGGTCGCGCAGCTTGGGATTCAGATCATCCGGCAGAAGATTCCAGTTCGGTTCACTCTTCAACACGGATGCCAGAACGTCGGAAACTTCCTCGCCTCCGAATAGTTGATGTCCTGTGAGCATTTCATAGAGCACGCATCCAAACGAGAACACATCACTGCGTTGATCTGCTGCGCGACCGCGCGCTTGCTCGGGCGCCATGTAGGCTGCAGTGCCCAAGATCATCCCGCCCATGGTTCCGCTCAACAGCGTAGGCGAATTCGAGACGGTCGTACCCGCGGGACCGGTCTCGATTGCCTTCGCCAGTCCGAAATCGAGAACTTTAACCTTCCCTTCGGGCGTGATCTTCACATTCGCCGGTTTCAAATCGCGGTGAATGATGCCCTTCCCATGCGCGGCTTCGAGGGCTTCGGAAATGTTCTTGGCGATGCCGAGGGCTTCCTCTACGGGAATCGGGCCTTGCTGCAGCCGGTCGGCCAGCGTGTCGCCTTCTACGAGTTCCAGCACCAGGAAGCACGTATCATTCGCCTCCTGGAGTTCATAGATCGCCGCGATATTCGGATGATTGAGCGACGCTAAGACTTCCGCTTCACGCTGAAAGCGCGAAAGACGATCGCCATCGCGTGAGAACTCGTCAGGCAAAATCTTGATCGCAACTTCACGCTTTAGTTTCGTATCTCGCGCACGGTAGACCTCGCCCATACCGCCTTTGCCGAGCAAACCTAGAATTTCATGAGGGCCGAGTTGAGTCCCTATCGTGATGCTCATTGATGGCGGGATTATAGCCTGCTCCGCTCGATCCTGGCCAAACTCACTGTAAACCGTCCGGACGGATCGACGCATTGGAGCACACGGAAAGTGGCTGAGGCACTGCGCATGGGCTGCATGCGGGT
>QHXA01000481.1 GCA_003222755.1 Acidobacteriota bacterium | reverse complement strand
CCAAGCTGGCGACGCCGTCATCGTCAACACGGGCTGGGGCAAACTGTGGGGCAAGGACAACGCCCGATATATGAAAACCGATCCCGGCATTGGCGTTGCCGCCGCGGAATGGCTTGCGAAACAAAACCCGATGCTCATCGGTTCGGACAACTGGTCGGTGGAAGTGAACCCGAATCCAGATCCAACAATCGGGTCGCCAGTGCACCAGATCCTACTGGCCGTAAACGGCATCCACATCCTCGAAAGCCTGAAGCTGGATGAACTCGCGGCAAAACGCGTTAACGAATTCGCCTTTATCCTGGAGCCACTGAAACTGAAGGGCGCGACGGGATCCACCGTGGCGCCGATCGCGGTTCACTAGCTCTCGCCATTAATCTCAACTTTGACAGACTTGAGTAATGGGAGTTAGTGTCTCCGTCATGAGAAAGCTGCTTGTTTTGCTGGGCATTCTGGTGATCGCGGGTACGGCTCACGCGCAGGACGGCGCCGCCTTGTACAGGACATACTGCGCAATCTGCCATGAAGGACCAACAGCCGACGCACAAGCTCCGAGCCGCGAGGCGATGAAGCGAATGACCGCGGAGCGTGTACTCGAGTCACTGGAAAAAGGCTCGATGCGCGCACGAGTGGCGGAGCGGAGCCGAGCGCAACGTCGCGCTCTGGCCGAATATGTGTCGGAGAAACGTCTCGCCGCTGATTCGGGTGGACTGATTCCCAGGTCTGCGTTCTGCAACTCAACGTCTGCTCCCAGCACAAACGCCCTGGCCGGCCCCGCCTGGAATGGCTGGGGCCGCGGCATAACCAACACGCGATTCCAATCGGCCGAGGCTGCAGAAATGACTGCAGACGACCTGTCACACCTCAGGCTGAAATGGGCATTTGGTTTTCCTGGAGCGAGCTCGGCAGGCACGCAGCCGGTTGTCGCGGGCGGCCGTCTGTACATCGCCACTGCCGAGGGCGAAATGTACGTGCTGGATGCGAGGACGGGTTGCGTACACTGGACACTAGAAGTCGAAGCGAGCATTCGCAGCGCGATTACTCTCGAGCAACGGACCAACGGTGAACTGATCGCGTATTTCGGCGATCAGGCCGCTAACGTTTACGCCGTTGACGCGAAAGTTGGAAAGGTCCTCTGGAAAGTACGAGTCGATGAACATCCGCATGCTGCAATCACAGCTGCGCCGCAACTCTACAATGGCCGCCTGTATGTGCCGGTTTCCTCGCGCGAGGAATCTCAGGTCGGCGACCCTCGATATCCGTGCTGTTCGTTTCGGGGAAGCATCGTCGCATTGGACGCGACGACCGGAAGGCGAATCTGGAAAACCTACACTGTTTCCCAGACACCCGGTCCGACCATAAAGAACAGTATCGGGACACAACTGTACGGTCCAGCCGGCGGGGCGGTATGGAACACGCCGACAGTCGATACCAAAAGAAATGTCTTGTACGTTGGCACAGGCAACAATTTTGCGCCGCCTTCAACCGAAGCTTCGGATTCGCTGGTCGCGTTCGACCTGAATACGGGACAAGTCCGTTGGGTCCACCAGGTGACGGAGAATGACATCTGGAATGGAAGCTGCCGTCTTCCGAATCGTGAAGCAGCCGTTTGTCCGGAGAAAGACGCGCCGGACTTTGACTTTACCGGCTCTCCGCTGTTGGTCGATATCGGCAGCGGCCGTCAGCTTATCGTCGTTGGAAACAAATCGGGCGTCATTTTTGGTTTTGATCCGGACGACCGCGGAAAGATTATCTGGCAGCGACGCGTGGCAAACGGCGGCTCCGGGGGCGGTGTTTTTTGGGGATCCGCTACAGACGGCGTGAATATCTATGCGGCAAATGCAGATTTTCTCGCGGCGGATCCCGGCGCGAGTGGCGGCATGAACGTCGTGGAACTCGGCACCGGCCGTCTAGTGTGGAGTGTACCGGGTGCGGGTTGCGCCAACCGGAATCCCTGTAAACCGTCACAAGCTGCAGCCGTGACGCTGATCCCGGGAGTCGTGTTTTCTGGAACGATGGATGGCCGCCTGCGCGCCTATTCGACACGTGACGGCAAGGTCCTGTGGGAATATAACACCGCGCGGGAATTCACAACTGTAAATGCCGTGAAAGCCAATGGCGGATCGATGAGCAACTCAGGCCCAGCGATTGTCGGCGGCATGCTGTATGTGAATTCGGGATACTCGCATCACGGCGGCATCCTTCCCGGTAACGTCCTCCTTGCGTTTTCGAAGGAGTAAATTGTAGCGGCGGCAGTTTGCGACATCGTCGGCGGTCATCGCCCGCCGCCTGGAGTTTGGACATTTAAGGCAAAACCGGAGTGTTGCTGAAGGACAGATGCTTCGGCACCGCTCCGCGGTGCGAGCCGGGTAAGTAGTCGCAAGTTACGACCGGCCGTATTCCCGATACGTCACTATGAATGGTGCTGAGTTTGTGCGGATGCTCAAGGAGGAGATCGCCAGGTCTCCCAAGCAGCGGGTCAACCATCCGTTTGTCCGCGCGGTCTGCGAGGGCAAGGCCTCCATGGAGCAGATTCACCAATGGGCGCTTCAGGATTACCAGTTCCGGCGCGCCGTGCCGCGGATCGCGATGCTGCGGTACCTGGCCTGCACGGATCCAGTGTTCCAGCCGAAGCTATATGAGGTCGTCGAGGACGAGACGCAAGGGCTCCGGCCCGGGAGCATCGGCCACCCTGATATGTTTGTCGAGTTTGCGGCAGCGCTGGGGTTGTCCCGGAGCGACCTCGAGACGGCGCCGCTACGGCCTGCCACAGCGGCCCACCTCTACTACACCGAACTCATCATCCACACGTTGCCGTGGTTTGTCGTGATGGCTGCTCAGATTAGTGCGGAGGGGACATTCTCTCCTGCTGCAGCCGCGCTCGGGCAGGCGTTTATCCAGCAGTATGGGATGAAACGCGAGTCCGTTCGCTTCTTCACGGTGCATGTCGACGCGGATGCGGAGCATGGCTCGCTGGCGGAAGAGATTGCTCGGGCGTATATCACTTCGCTCCCGTTGCAAACGCAAACGCGCGAGGTCACGCTCAGACGCCTCGAGCTGCTATACGATGTGTGGACCATCGATGGCTGATGGGTTTTGATAACCAAACCTGGAGCCGAATATCTGCGCCCAAAGAAGGTAACAACATACTTGCGTAAACGAAGCACTTATCAGATGTGAGATGTCGAAGGTAGTTTACCAACTGACCCAACGACCGGATCCTCTCAGTGGGGCCAATGGGTCATTTGACCATGTGACAACTGCAATGGACATCGCACAATCGACATCTCACATTTGACAAGTTTGCGGAAGGCACAGACGGGTGCGTGTTGATCAAGCGAATCATCGGTGCTTAAATGAACCCACCGTCGGCGCCTTGCTCGGCGAAATCTTCTTCATGGGACTTCCGTTCGGTTGTCACCGAGCCATCAATAGGTTCGCGCCCTACCGGCAACTTTACTGCCTGTCGAGGACCTGTACGTTATCAATAGGCTGGCCTTGCGCATTGACGCCCTTTTGGGTTCGCGTCAGCGTCTTGCCGTCTTTCGACACCACTTCGGTTACGGTGCCGATCTGTTTGCCTTTAAACCAAGTGGTGCGCTGCGTTGTGTTGGCGTCGATTCGCTTTAGCCGAACCATCTGGCCGGCGACCGCGTCGCGAGCGCTTGAATTGAATGGATAATCCTTTCCGTCGTACTTTGCCGTGTACGTGTTGGTCTGGTGGCCCTGGGCATTGTCAATCTCTGCGGTCAGCTTTAATGCATCTCCGACCATCTCATAAGTGATGACCTGATTCAATTTTCTCCTTTTGGAGAACGGTTTTCTCCTTTCGGAGAAAAAAATCGCCCGCCGCATCTATGTTTCGGTCGGTTTACGGTTGGAACGGGACATGCCATTACAGGCCCCAAGAAAAGGGGGTTACGGAAATGACAGTTCTAATTGGATGGTTCTTGTGGACGGCCAAAAGCTTTAGTGTGGTGAGCTTCTCAATGAGGTTGGGCAAGTTCAGACCTCCTGATCTCGCCCGGTAAATCGGACCTTTCCGGGAAAACGAAATGAGCCGGAAAACGCGATTGCAATTGCGAGGCGAACTGGCTACAAGAGCGGAATGCCGCAACGACAATTGCCAATATTTCCAGCCGGCGTAACCGAGATTAACAACAGCATCGCGGTGCAGAAAGAAGCTGGCCAGGTCGTCTACATTTACGGGCACATGCCGGTGTTCCATCACGAGGAAGAAGACATTGGGAGTTTCCGGATGTTCACCAGCCAGATGATCGTCAACGGGACGGTGAAGCCGAAAGAAATCGTGAAGGCGTTTGGCGTACCGATTATTACGGTGAAGCGATACGTGAAAGTATTTCGGGACCACGGTGCCAAAGGGTTCTATGAGACCAAGGCGCGCCAGAGTTCCGCATCGGTGCTAAAGGGAGAAGTATTGGAGCGGGCGCGGACGCTGCTGGACGAGAGACAGAGTGTGCCAGAGGTGGCCCGTGAACTGAAGGTATTGGCCAACACGCTGCACAAAGCGATCCGTGCGGGGCGACTGCCCGCGCCTCAAAAAAAACGGAATCCGTCAGTCCGACTGTAATCACCACCAAAAGTGAGCGAAGCCAGAGCGACAGCGAAGCGCCGATGGGAAATGCGACGACGCGTTCGCTGGAACGTGTGGCGGCGGCGATGGGGAAGCTGGCATCGGCGCCGGCCGACTTCCAAACTGCGTACGATGTGCCCCAAGGCGGCGTGTTGCTGGCATTGCCGGCGCTGCTGGCGCAAGGATTGCTGCGCTATAGTCCGCAGATGTATCACCTGCCCGACGGATTCTACGGTATCGACAGTATCTTTCTGCTGTTGGCATTCATGGCGCTGGCGCGAATTCGGTCCATGGAACAGTTGCGCTACCAAGCGCCGGGCGAGTGGGGCAAGGTCCTGGGACTGGATCGCATCCCGGAAGTGCGGACGTTGCGCGAAAAGCTGCAACTGTTGTGTCGGGATTTGGGGCAGGCCATGAAATGGAATGCGCAATTGGCAAAGGAATGGATCGCCCGGCAGAACGATAGCGAACTCTACTTTTACTGCGATGGCCATGTGCGGGTCTATCACGGAAACCAGACGGCCTTGCCGCGCCACTATGTCGCACGCGAGCGGCTGTGCCTGCGGGCGACGACCGATTACTGGATCAATGCGATGGATGGCCAGCCGTTTCTGTATATCAATAAGGAAGTCGATCCGGGATTGATCGCCACGCTCAAGCAGGATGTGATTCCGTGGTTGGAAACATCGGTGCCCAAGAGTCCCGACGAGGAGCAGCGGTTGGCCGGCGATCCGCACGCCCACTGGTTCACGGTGGTCATTGATCGAGAAGGCTATAGTCCGGACTTGTTCGGTGAGTTGTGGCAAAAGCGAATTGCTCTGCTGACCTACCACAAGTTTCCCAAAGACGACTGGAGACCCGAGGAGTTTAGCTCGCATAGCGTCACGCTGGCCGGTGGCGAAGCGGTCACGATGAAGTTGGCCGAGCGCGGCAGCCGCTTGTCCAACAACCTCTGGGTCCGCGAAATCCGTCGGCTAACCGACGGCGGCCATCAGACCTCGATGCTGACGACAAACTTTCAGTCACCGATGACCACGCTGGCCGTGTCGTTATTCGCCAGATGGTGTCAGGAAAACTTTTTCCGATATATGAGAGAACACTATGGCTTAGACCGTCTGGTGGAGTACGGAACCGAAACGATTCCTGATGCGGTTTCCGTGGTGAATCCGAAGTGGCGCGAGATGGATAGCCAGATTCGATCCAAGACTGGTCAGCGCTTTCGGCTGTGGGCCCAATTCGGCGCGCTGACTTTATCTGAGGAACCCGCCGAATCGGAACTTCAGAACTATTCCCAGCGCAAAGGGCTACTGCAGGAACAGATCCAGCATATGGATCTGGAGATTGAAAATCTGAAACAGCAGCGCAAGCAAACCCCGCATCATATTCCCGTCCAATCCTTGCCCGAGCAAGACCGCTTCACACGGCTGCGTACCGAACGCAAACACTTTGTCGATACCATCAAAATGATCGCCTATCGCGCCGAGACCAGTTTGGCTTCGTTGCTTCGAGACTACCTCGTTCGCTCCGACGATGCGCGCGCCCTTCTGCGTCAGATCTTCCAAAACGAAGTGGATTTACTGCCCGATTCGAGAACCAACACTCTGACCGTCCGCCTTCACCACCTCACGCATGCCACCCACGATCGGCCAGTCGCGCAACTTTGTGCTGCGCTCAATGAAACTCAAACCCTCTTCCCCGGCACAAATCTCACGCTGATTTTCAAAATCGGCTCATCCGA
>QHXA01000480.1:2269-6141 GCA_003222755.1 Acidobacteriota bacterium | reverse complement strand
GCAGAGGTGTGGCCGAGTAATTTCATCAGGGCAGGAAAGGTGACGCCGGCGCGAAGCATCTCGGTGGCATAGGTATGTCGCAGTTGGTGCGGGACGATGCGAGTGGAAAGGCCGAGGGAATGGCAGACCTGATGTAAGTAATCACGAAGTCGACGAAGGAGTGTGGTTTTGGCGGGCGGACCGGCCAGGAGCCGTCCATCGGCAGGCTGGGGATCAAGGAAACGAAAGAATCGGAGGCGTTGCACGAGTTCACATACGAAGGAGTCCACGGGGACCATGCGCTCGGTTTTGAGCTTGCCGAGCGGCACATGAATGGCACATTGGGCACTTGTCAATAAATTTGTGTTTTGAGGGGGGCCGAAGCGGCACGGTCAGCCGATCCTACCAACTGGTCAACCCTTGAGAAATAGCTCCGCACACAAGTCCTGAGCGACACGTGGGCCGAAGAGTCCAGGCGTAGTCGCGTCATAGAGGCTTGCCTTTCGCGATAGCGAATGGAGGCCTGGCTGTGTTCGTGCTGGGTCAGCGTCAAATCTAAATCTAACGGGATAGGGATATCGGTTTGTGTAGGCAGAAAACGATGTATCCCTGTGTTGGGAGGAAAGTGGAGCGCCCGGCAAGAAACGCCGGGCGGACCCCGCCTTGATATCCGAGGGGCTTCAGCTCAGAAACCGATCCGGCTGGGCTGGGGGTGGAAAAAGGGTTGTTGCGGAAAAAGAGACTCCCCGCCGGAGTTGGGGAGTTCCCCGGCAGGGAGTGTGGGACTGGACGGATCAGCCGTATTCGGATCCTCGCCTCAGCCCTCGGGCCTGCCTGAACCGGCAGGCAGGTTTCACCGCGGCGCGACCCGCGGCGAAGTCGTGGTTATGACGGTAGCCGATACCAGCCGTCGCTACAGGTGATGGCGCCCTGTTGGGAGGCGCGCTGGATGGCCAGCTGAGCGGTTCGCCGCGAACATTCCGACTGCTCCATGACGCGTTGGCGCAGTTGATTAAAACGAGCCGGTCCGGATTCGGCCAGAACGCGCTCGACGGTGGCGGTTTCGGCTTTGCGCGGAGCGCGTCCTGGAGCGGGAGGGGCGCTGGCGGTATCAAACCAGAGCGTGTTGGGATCAAGCCACAGCAGACGCGGCGGCGGAGCGGGGGCATAGCGGAACTGAAACCGGAGTTCGACGGTGGGAGTCTCTGACGGAAGCCGACTCAGCAGCACATAGGAGTCGCCGACGGCATGCAAGGCGCTGGAGCCGCGGAAGGCGCTGCCGATCTCATGCCGGCCGACGGCTTTCCGCACGTGGTGGATGACGATTAAAGCCGCGCCAGAGCCGTCGCGCAGACGCAGCAGCGATTGGCAAAGAGCGCTCATGGCGCGGGTATCGTTCTCATCCTGATCGTGCGCAGAGTAGAGCGGATCCAGAACGACGGCCTCGGCGTTGACCGCGCGGGCCGCGCCGAGGAAATGATCCAGACCGTGCGGCGTGCTCAACAGATGCCCGCCTGCGGTGGTATCGATGAAGAGGTTGGAATCGGCCGCCGAGTCAATGGCCCGGCGCATCGTATCGAGTCGTTGAGCAAACTGCGATGTGGGCAGTTCGAATTGACAGATCAGGACACGGCGCGCGGCCGGAACCTGAAAGCTGGCGCGTGACGAGCCCGACGCCAGAGCCAGCGCGAGATTGGCCGCGAGGACGGACTTGCCCAGCTTGGGTTCGCCACCGAGAAAGAGAATACCGGAGGACGGCAGCAGGCTCGGCTCAATCAGTGAAGGCGCAGGCGCCGGATGATGCTCCAGTAATTGGCGTAAAGACAGCACACCTGTGGCGGCTGGCGCAGAAACCTGTTGGGAAGAAGCCGCATTCACAAGATCGCTCATAGACCGCCCTCGAAGCGCGACTGGAACATGGCATTCAGTTGGTGAAGGGCCGACATGATGGTTCTGGCGCCGGATCGCCATCGTCCTTCTTCGAGCGAAGAGACCGCTAATCCGAGTTTGAATTTCAGCGTATCTTCCGAGTGGAAATAGCCGCCGCTATTGCGGCGCATAATCTCGAGCTGACCATTGACGGCTTCGACCACATTGGTGGTGGACAAGGAGCGCCGCATGCCCTCGGGATATTTTAAGAACGCCAGGTAATGTTCACGTTTCTTGCGCAACTCGCCAATGAAGGTGGGATAGGTTTTGACAAAACGATCGCAGAGTTCCTCAAACTGGCGCTGACCCACCTCCACATCCCACGACGCTTTGATCGCGCGCCAGCGCTGTTGGAACTCCGTGGCGTCGGTCTTGGACAGATGACTCTTGGCATTGCGTTGCATGTGAACAACGCACAACTGGATGTCCGATTGTGGAAACAACCCTTGGCTGATGGGC
Organism: Acidobacteriota bacterium; assembly: GCA_003222755.1. Lineage (GTDB taxonomy): Bacteria > Acidobacteriota > Terriglobia > 20CM-2-55-15 > 20CM-2-55-15 > 20CM-2-55-15. The sequence goes on along the minus strand of QHXA01000480.1, from coordinate 3,774 downwards.
AGCAGCCCGGAAAAGTCATCGTGGATGACGATCATCACGCGTCGCAGTCCGCGCTCAATCAAACCCCGAAGCACGGCTTTCCAATCTTCCAGGTTTTCACGCCCATGCCGCACCACGCAGCTGAGCACCCGTTTCTTGCCGTCACGGCCTAGGCCGACAACCAGGTAGATACAAGCCGGACGGAGCTTATCGCCATCCCGCAACTCCACGTACTTCCCATCGACGAACAGTGCCAGCAGATCGGGATCTAAAGGCCGGCTGTTGTGGAGTTCCAATTCCTCGATCAGACTGGTCGCAATCGCTTCCAGATCCTGTTTGGCGCTGGAGAGTCCCATTTTCCCCAGAGCTTCCTTGACCGCGTTGACCGATCGGCCCGACGCCAGAAGTCCCAACAATAATGTTTGAGTTTCGTCGTTGTAGCCGCGCTGATAGGCGGCGGGCAAAACAGCGGGGCGAAATTGACCGCTGCGCGTTCGTGGTACTTGAATGTCGACGGGAATCGTGCCGACCTGGAGGTCACGGTCGTAAAAGCCGTTGGCCTTATCTTGCGCAACCCGCGACAGGTAGGCCTTACGCTCACTGGCGCCGACACTGGAAATCAGCATGCCGAGCAACTCGCGCAAGCTCACATCGCCGATTCCCGATTCCAACACTTCGGCGAGCTCGGTTTTTCCAGTCGATGAATTCGACTTTGGTGTTACTCTTTTCTTCAGATCTGTGGACATTCATTCTCCTTCGAAAGTGGGTGGATGACATGGGTCTTCGCCCCAGGTTGCCGCCTGGGGCATTCCTTTTTCAGCTTACAAAACGCGTCAAGAACCTCTGCTTGAAAGATCCCCTCCAACGTTTCTGGAGTTCGCCAAAGAACCAAAACCTCCGACGTTCCAGACACAAGATATTTTTTACTCCCGTGATTCCACCAGGGCCGGGAATTTCCAGCTGCATTGTGGAAATGGAGAATGGCCGTGGAGCTCGAATGCGAATCGAGTGGAAGGGCGCGGCTGCAGACCTGTCGGCGTTGAGCCGGACATTCTGGGACGAGCGCGCATGATCGCGGTGACGGCACAAACGCGCATATGGGTGGCGGTGGAGCCGGCCGATTTCCGGTGCGGCATCGACGGACTGGCGCGGGTCTGCAGGCAGAAGCTGAAAGCCGATCCGTTTTGCGGAGCGCTGTTCGTCTTTCGGAACAGACGATCGACATCGGTAAAAATACTCGCCTATGACGGGATCGGGTTCTGGCTGTGTCAGAAGCGTCTATCGAAAGGACGATTCGGCTGTTGGCCCAAGATTGCCGATGAAACCTATAGGCTGGAGGGGCACCAACTGCAGTTGCTGTTGGCCGGCGGCGACCCGACGGCCGCCAAAGGGCTGCCGGTGTGGCGGGAACTATCGGCTGCCGTGTAAGGCGGCAAAAAGAGACTTGCGTTCCGTGGCGGAAATTGTTAGCGTAGCCGCTCATGGATGTCGTCCTGCGATACCGGGGCCGGATCGTTGGCCAGCCG
>QHXA01000480.1:0-2250 GCA_003222755.1 Acidobacteriota bacterium | reverse complement strand
GAAGAGCATCCGGCGGCTTCGCGGCGCGAGCTGTCCGAGAAGCTGTGCCACGCATGGAACTGGGTTCAAGCCAATGGCGCCGCATGCGACATGGTGTGCCGTGGTTTGATGCTGGCGCTGGACCGCGCCGGACATATCACATTACCGCCGCCGAAACGCAGACCGCTCAATCCGCTGGCCGTACGCGCAAAACCAAGCTGTCCGGAAATCGATACCTCTCCGATCGTATGCAACCTAAAAGATTTGGGTCCGCTGGAATTCCGTCTGGTGCGGCGTACTGCGGATGAGCCCGTATTCAATGGGCTCATCGAACACTATCACTACCTAGCCTACACACAACCGGTTGGCGAACAGCTCAAGTACATGATCTGGGCTGGAGATCGGCCCGTCGCATGTGTGGCATGGTCGTCGGCGCCACGGCATCTGGCGCCGCGCGATCGGTTCATCGGCTGGAGCGCCGAGGCCCGGCGGCGCAACATCCGCTTTATCGCGTATCAAACGCGTTACCTGATTTTGCCCTGGGTTCGGGTGAAATTCTTGGCGTCGCACATTCTGGGACGGATGGCGGAGAGGATTTCTCAGGATTGGGAACGGATCTATGGACACGGGATCTATTATCTGGAAACCTTTATTAACCCGGAACGGTCACGGGGAACCTGCTATCAAGCGGCCAACTGGATCGCGCTCGGTTTAACGACGGGACGGGGCAAGGCTTCCAACGGTCACCGGCCCAACCGGCCGCTCAAGCAGGTGCTCGGATATCCCTTAAGGAGGGACTTCCGGCGGCGGTTCATGGAGACCTCATGAGACGCAGGCCGGTGTCGGACTGGACGATGGATGAACTGAAGGAAATTCTCAAGCGAGTGCGCCAGGCGCTGGGCGAGCGGGACTACACGGTCATGCATTCCGTCGTCGAGACCTTGGATTACTTGACGCATCTGGCCAAGGATAAGCAAGCCGCGGAAATTTATCGGATATTGGTATCGTCGAAGAGCGAGAAGACACGCGATGTGTTGCGGCTGCTCGACCTACAGCGTGAAGCGGCACAAGCTGCGGCCGCGAATGGAAAATCGCAGGATGGCGCTTCGGCGTCCGCCGCCGAGCCGGATGCGGCAACGAAAGAAGACGGTCGAGAACCAGCGCCCACGGCCACGCCCAATGCCACGGCGGAGGACAAGCCGGCTGGCAAGCCCAAACGCAAAGGACACGGCCGCAATGGAGCCGGCGATTTTACGGGCGCCCGCCGGATTCCGGTGCAGCTGCAATCGATCAAGGCGGGAGACCGCTGTTCCTGCGGGATGGGAAATTTATACGAGATTGATGCCAGCCCATTAATCCGGATTGTTGGGCAAGCGCCCATTCACGCCCACATCTACGATCTGCAGAAGCTCCGCTGCAACACCTGCGGCGATATCTTTACGGCCGAAGCACCGGAAGGAGTAGGAACAGAAAAGTACGACGCGACATCCTGCGCCATGGTGGCCGTACTCAAGTATGGCAGTGGGTTTCCGTTCTACCGGATGGAACGACTCGAAGCCAATTTGGGAATCCCGTTGCCCGCATCGACTCAATGGGAGATGGTCTTGAATGCGGCACAACGCATTGAGCCCGTCTTCGATGAACTGATCCGCCAAGCTGCCGATGGCGACGTGCTCTACAACGACGATACTTCCGTAAAGATCCTGGAATTTCTCAAACACAATCGGGTCGTTGAGGACAAGGACTTCCCCGGACGCACTGGTGTTTTTACAACAGGCATTGTATCCACGCGAGAGGGCCGGAAAATCGCGTTGTTCTTCTCCGGCCGCCAACACGCCGGAGAGAATCTCGCCGATGTGTTGGCCCAAAGAGCACGGGAACTGTCCTGCCCGATTCAGATGTGCGACGCATTATCCCGGAATCTTCCCCGGCAACTGAAAGTGATCCTGGCCAATTGTCTCACCCACGGCCGGCGCCAGTTTGTCCAAGCCGCCGCGAATTTTCCAGATGAGTGCGCCTACATTCTGGAAACACTGGGGAAGGTCTATCACAACGATGCCGTCACCCGGGAAAGAGGCATGACGCCGGAGGCACGGCTTTCCTTCCATCAGACCGAAAGCGGCCCGTTAATGGATCAGATGAGGAACTGGTTTGCTCAACAAATCGATGAGAAACGTTGCGAACCGAACTCTGGTCTTGGATCCGCCATTGCCTACATGCAGAAACGATGGGAAGAGCTGACGCTGTTTCTACGCATTCCCGGTGCACCGC
>QHXA01000479.1:4403-5545 GCA_003222755.1 Acidobacteriota bacterium | reverse complement strand
TCGCCATCCGGCAGTCACGGCATTTCTCGCACAGGAGAACGCGCAAAAGGCGCTCGAGGCCGGTGTGACGACGATTCGAAATCTCAACTCTGTGGATGGAATCGACCTGGCAATGCGCGATCTGATAAACATGGGCAAGATGATCGGCCCTCGCATGTTCGTCTCAGGTCTCGGAATCCGGATCACTCGCAGTACCGCGCCACCCGCGCCCATCGGCATCATGGCCGACGGAGTGGATGCGGTCATCCACGCAGTGCGGCAAGTTATCGCGTCTGGAACGGATTGGGTGAAGATGTACGGATCGACCGGCGGATTCGATGATGTGACTCAGGCTCAGACCTTCACGTTCGAAGAGATGAAAGCGGCCGTCGACGCCGCGCACACGCTCGGAAAGAAAGTCGCGATTCATTCTTACGGTCCGGGCGGCGCACGCGATGCCGTTCGCGCCGGCGCCGATTCGCTCGAACATGCAACCGGCATGGACGATCAAACGATTGCGGAGATGGTCAAGCGAAAGATCTATTACATCCCGACAATCGATCACAACCAGTTACGTGGAGAACGCAGACACGGTCTACCATTTCCCGCCGGGCACGAAACAGCGGCTGCTCGATTACATTCAGCGCAATTTTGAAACCGCGAAGAAAGCGTTTCAAGCCGGCGTACACCTAATCGTCGGCTCCGATGCCGTCTATAACGGCTGGGGCTTGAATATGCGTGAGCTCGATTGGTTCGTGAAGATGGGGATGACGCCCGAACAGGCCCTAAAGGCGGCTACTACCGAGCCTGCCGCAATGCTTGGGATGGAAAAGAGCCTCGGCGCCGTGGCGCCCGGATTCTACGCGGACATCGTTGCCGTTCAAGGCGACCCGCTTGCCAACATCACCGCGGTGTCGAAAAGGGAGAACATCCGCTGGGTGATGAAAGCAGGTCGAGTGGTTGTCGACAAGGCCGCGCGGTAATTAATAATGCAAAGAGGACCAACACCATGAAGAAACCTGTTCTGATGTTAACAACAGTTCTGGTCTTGTTCGCGCCCAGCGGTGCTTCCGCACAATTGAGGCTTCTTGTCGGCGGTGCGATGGCAGAACCGGTGAAGAAGGTTGGCGCCAATTTCAAGAATAACCTCACGACGGACACGT
>QHXA01000479.1:0-4254 GCA_003222755.1 Acidobacteriota bacterium | reverse complement strand
CAGGCGCAAAGGCGCCTGATCTTTCCTCCGCCGCCGCTTTTAAGAATGCGATGCTCGGGGCGAAATTGATTTCCTATGTCGATCCAAAAGCCGGCGGTACATCGGGAACCTACATAGCTGGTCTCTTTCAGAAGATGGGCATCGCTCAGGAAATGCAGAGCAAGACAGTCTTCCGTAACCAGGGCTCTGAAGTCGCGGATGCCGTCGCAAAAGGCGATGCTGAAATCGGCATCACTTTCACTAGCGAGATGATCACGAATAAAGGCGTGAAGCTGGCCGGCACGTTGCCCGATGCCATCCAACTTCCGACCATCTACGCCGGCGCCGTTCCCGCAGGCGCTCCCAATGGTCATAGACCGCCCCTACAGTTGGATCGCCCTGAATTCCACCAGGTCAGGAGTCCTGAATTTCGGCAGGAAAAGCTCCACGGAAAGCGGCCCCGAGTAACCCTTGTCCGCGAGCTTGCGCAAGATCTTTGCGAGTGGGCTCACCCCGTCGCCAGGGATGAAACGCAATGTCTGGTCGTGCATTTCGCGTGGCATATCCGGCACAAGCAATTTGCGATCCGGTTCGCAATCGTGATCGGACTTGGACACCGTAATGCATCAGTTTCCGAGATGCCGGTAATATAGACAAATGACCTCTCCAACTGCTAATTCCAGTTCTTTATTTGCGGCCAGAATTCACGTAGATCGGATATCAATCCACGACAGAGGAAGATATCGAAGTGCTCATCCAGACGAGAATATGGATGTTGCGCGTGGCCCACGACCTCAACGCTATTGAAATGCTCGCGATCGCCCGTCCCGTCGCTTCCGAGTACGATGACGATCTCACCCGTGTATTCACGTGGTCCCCATAACCAGTAGCTTTGATGATTGCTGATGGCCTTGGGTAGTCCATACTTTGGACCGAAGAAGTCAATTGCCCCAGCTTGACCGTAACTGTTTGCGAAGATTGCTGTGGATGCTCGTTGATTTGCCGGCAGAGCGTTGTAGATGCGCGCCACTTCACGGGTCATTTCCTCCCATCCAAACTCGTCCGCGAAATACTGAGGCAGGGGACCAGTCGGCTGATTCTCGGCACGCATCGGCTCGAAGCCGAATGCATTTTGGTATCGAAGATATGTTTCAACAGACAAAAGAGGCGCAGTCAATGGCGCCAGTGCTACCCCGATCAACAGAATAGTCAGAACGTAGGCAAACCGGACCCCCTTCCAAGTTGGACTTGAAAGTCTTTCAAAGACGATGGCTCCGGCTGCAAACAGCATGGGATAGACAGGCGCCAGATAGTAGTTCTTACCCTTGAGAAGGATGAACGTTGCAAGGAGGGCGAGATACGTCCAAGCCAGTACACGATACCGGCTGGCGGCTCGTCCGAACAATAGCCACATCAAACCGGCGAACCAAAGGGGGAATAAAGCTGGATTCAGAATCATTGCCTGGTCTGCGACAAACGCGAACGGTCCTCGGACCACATCTCTACCGGTACGTCGGATGTTGTTCATCAACTCCAGGAATGGGAAGTTATGTTGAATCAGCCAAACGAGATTTGGCAGGAAGATCACGAAAGCCGCTAAGGCGCCTATCCAGAACCAGCGGTTTCTTAAAACGTCGCGTTCGCGGATGACAAGCAGTCCAATCATCACGCCTAGCACGAAGAACACTATCGTGTATTTTGTCTCGATGCCGATGCCGACAAGGATGCCGAACCCAAACCAATACCAAGGTCGCGCCGTATTGATGGCGCGTACAATGCACCATACACATCCCATCCATATCAGGGGTTCAAAAGCATTCATCGTCATCCAGTGGTGCATTAGCAGGTAAATGGGTGCAAGAGCTACGGCCAATGCCGCCAACACGCGTGCAAAGCGGCCGCCGCCGAGTTCTTTCGCAATGGCGCCTGTGAGCCACACCAGGACAGCTCCAGCCAGGGCCGGCAGAAACCGCAGCCCCAGCAAAGAACTTCCAAATGCTCTCGTCGAAAACCAGGTAATCAGCGCAATGAGCGGCGGTTGATCGACATAACCCCAATCGAGGTGCTCGGCGCAAGCTAGGTAATACAGCTCGTCTCGGAAGATCCCGTATCGATTCGCCGTGAGCAGGTGAAAGAGGAGCTTAAGGGCTGCAATGTAGAGAACAATGGCCGATGCGGAAGACACGTGGCCATTCAGACGCAGCATGCCTTGGGAACTCGACCCCACGTCTGTCTTCAGCATTGTTGTTCACTCACATAATTCTGTGGACGAAACATCTAGTAGGCATCGTATCTATCGACGGCTATGGATCGGCAGTATTATCCGTGAAAGCGAATCGACGATTCTGGTAAATTTCGACGCGCCTCTAAAAATTCTTCACTTCGAAGTTTTCAAGGCGTAGAGTTGTCAAAAAACAACCAGTTGGGAGGAAGAAAAGATGAAGCCCTGCGCCTTGCTGTTCCTGTGCCTGCTGGTCGTGTGCGCGCAATACGTGTTCGCCCGGCAAGCGGGCGATGGCTTGAACGAGCAGCAGCGGCTTGGCCGCCAGATCGTGGCTCAGTCTTGTGGCGTCTGCCACCTGCCACCCGCGCGCAATGCAAAGACATACGGTCCGCTGCTGAATAAAGCTGCGGGCGGTGGCGACGACGCCGTCGTGCGCGAGTACATCCTTGATGGGACTCCGCGTATGCCGGCCTTCAAATATTTTCTTCGGCCGACCGAGATTGACGCGATCATTTCCTATTTGAAGACGGTGCCCGTGCCGGCACCCGCCCCAGCACCTCGCTGACATGAGCGGCTGCGAATGCAAGCCCGACGCGAAGCGCAAGCGCGATAGCGCGCAGCCTCAAGGAAGGGCGCAGCCATCAAGAAGAAGGAGAAGCTCTATGACAGACCTCCGAAGTCTGCTGCTGGCCGTCGTGGCTGGCTTGATCGTCGTGACCGGTGCCCAGGCCGCCGACCAATTGCTGAGCGGCGCGATCTCGTCACCGTCAGGCCAGAAGTTGGAGGGCGTGACGGTGTCCGCCAAGCTCGAGGGCTCGACCATCACGACCAGCGTTTACACCGACGAAACGGGCCGCTACTATTTTCCGCCGATGCCCGCGGGTAAATATCGCGTGTGGGCGCAGGCCCTCGGCTTCGAAACAGCAAAGAGTTCCGTTGACCTTACTGCGGCACGGCATCACGATGTCGTGTTGCAACAGATGACCGATCCCGAGAAGCGGATCCGGCAGTTGCCGAGCGAATTGCTGGCTGCGGCGTTGCCGGAGGCAACACCGGACGACGCTCGCATCAAGAGAATCTTCATCAACAACTGCACCTCCTGTCATCCGCCAGGCTACATATTGCAATTCCGCTTCGACGAAGCCGGCTGGAACAAGATCATCAACCTGATGAAGGTCGTTCCCGGCTCTGGCGTCTATCCTGGCCCCGGCGCTAAAGCCAACCAGATCCTCGAGCACAATCAGAAGCAATTGGCGGCCTACCTTGCGCGCGCGCGTGGCCCGAGCGAAACCTCGATGAAGTTCACCCCGCGTCCACGGCCAAAAGGCGAGGCGGCGCGCGTCGTGTGGAAGCTTTATGACCTCCCACTCAATCCGGAGTCCGGCATTGGAACCAAGTACAACGACAACGACGGTACCGATTGGTCGCTGGGGCCTACGTCGAAGCTCGGTGAACTCCCGCATGATGGCGGCATGGGTCTGGACGGCAACCTTTATTACACCGTCAACAACCCCAATCGTCTTGTTTCGATCGGAAAGGTCGACGGCAAGACTGGGGAAGTCTCGTACCTGAAGGTGGCGGCTTCGAACGGTGAAGCGGCCACCAGTCACGGGCTGGTTCGCGACGCGAAGGGTGACTTCTGGTTCGATATAAATCCCGGTCGCCGCAGCCTGGGCCATCTCGACACCGCGTCGCAAAAGATCACCGTTTATGAGACGCCTGCTTCGATGTCTCCGGTCGGCGGCGCTGTGACCATGGATGTCGATGGCAACGGTATGATCTGGGCCTCGGCTCCCGACGGCGCTGTGCGATTCAATCCGATCACGAAAGAATTTACCGGCTTCAAGTCCCTCACGCCCTACAACAATCCGAAGGGCACCGGTATGACTTATGGAACTGCCGGCGATCGAAACGGCAACGGCTGGTGGGCGCAGATGGCAATGGACACGATTGGCCACGCCGATATCGAGACCGGTAAGGTCACCCAAGTGAAGCTGCCTCCAGTCAAGGCGGAGATGGATCGCATCAAGCCAGAAGATCGCGCCTTCTAT
>QHXA01000478.1:3928-5795 GCA_003222755.1 Acidobacteriota bacterium | reverse complement strand
GGCCGATTCGGAAGTCCCGACACGGGGGCGTTTGTGAAACGAGTACCTTTAAGTTTGAATCGGTATACTTACGCAGGTGCCGATCCCATCAATTATGTTGACCCGGACGGTTCCGAGGTCAGGTTCGAGCATATACCACGGTTAGAGAATATTTGTGGTGACATGTCTGCTTCGGGTTTAGGAATCACAGAAACCCGACCTTTGATATGTGATTTGGACCTAACGTTTACGGTCGAGGCAATAAGATCACGCCCGGAGCGAATCGCAGAATGTCCGCTCGTCCGGACATCGGGTAACTACACGACCAATCCTAATAGCCCGTGGCCGGTTCATGACATATGGGAACCCAACACAGCGGCGGCTCTCGGTCAGGCGATACAAGCAATGAACTCATGGGGCGTCATTCCTCAGATCAACGAAGGGTTCAGAACGCGGGACGAGCAGCTGGCCGTTGGAAGAACTGGGACGACGCCTGCTGCTCCCGGTCAATCGTGGCACGAAGTCGGAACAGCAGTGGACATCTTAATTGGCCGAGGTGCAGACGGTAGGTTGGATAGTGGACCTGATGGTTAGAGCCGGTTTCACATGGGGTGGAACCTTTGTTGACAAGGACTGGTCGGGCAGCTCCCGACATCTATCATTTTCAATTGGGGGGCGGACGCCTTTTCACCGGTCCTAACGGATCAGGAGTCCGTTCTGGAGCGCCTTCGGCAGGACAGGTCGCAGCCTGTGAGCGCGAACACCCGAATGGGAGGTAAATTGAAATGCGATCAATGATCAGTTCACTCGCGGTCGTTCTATTGACCAGCTATACCTTTGGACTGAGCAAACCGGCGCAGACCACGAATAAGAACCTGTACTTTCTTCTCGACCGAGATAATCGCTGGTGTGGGTACAGCAACGAAGCGCAGTGGAAATCAGAGATAAGCCTATCCGAAATAGACACGCCAATAGCGCAAGTAGATTACGCAAACGACCGCGTTACTGCTGTTTATGCGACGCAACGGGATCAGGCGGGAGATTGGGCTGTTTACGATACCTACTCGCTGGACAAAAGCGGTAATCTCCAAGGCCTTAAGAGGGTCATCAATTTCCTGCCCGGACGCCTCAACGAGGAAGAGATGTGGCTTATCGAAAAAGGCAAGGCCACCAAGCAGCGTAGCACGCACCGAAATGTGGTTACCTTGGAGCCAATTCCACTCACGGACACCGAGCTGCGGGACATGTCCCTTCCGGAAGTGACAATTGTTACGCGCGTTCAAGATTTTCCATTCTGGTCTTTGATGCGAGATAAACGCGCAGAAATTTTGTCGAAAGGAAAAGTCTGCAACCGCTGAAAAGCGGTCGCCGCTTCGTTCAAGTAAGGACGGCGAGTGCGGCCTGAATAAGCGGCCACAAAAGACGGCACATGTTTCATTCCGCGGGCGAGCGGATCGAGGCTCACTGCCGCGGGGAGACAGAAATGCCTGCCACGGCAAACAGTGCAATCATACTCGCGACGGCGGCGGATGGGTTCTTCATGTTTAACTTCAACCGCTTTGATCCCCGTTTGCCAGGATGGAGTATACATCATTGCAATGCTGATCGACTGGTTACGTGACGCGCGTCAGCGGCATGGCTGTGTGGAATGGCAGGCCAGATTGGGTGGCATGGGTAATCTTCGCCGCCACACTCACGCTTGTGCACTTCGGGTTATGCATTCATTGTTTTTCGCGCTCTCGTTTTTAGTCACGGCAGAATTGATGGGGAGGGTTACGAAGACGCTCAACGGCCGAAATTCTTTCATCCAGTCATGTTGGCTTGATCCAATCGGGAGTCGGTAGCGAGAAAAGCGCAGAGGCCGACGTCGTCCTCGATGGGATCAGAA
>QHXA01000478.1:0-3917 GCA_003222755.1 Acidobacteriota bacterium | reverse complement strand
CGCTCCATTCGAGTCGCCGCTGATGCGAGCGCGATGGAGTCGCGGCTCCATTGCCAACCGGAAAGGGGTCGCTTCTCCGAACGGTGAATATCGCGGGACGTGGAGACGCATTTCTTCTTGGCAGGCACGGAGAGGAATAAATCATTGGTCAGGTACTTGGCCAGATACGCGTGGATGCGGTGGGCATGTTGATCCTCGAACGCGGGTGCCGATATCCAGGTAGGTGGGAAAACTTGTACTCCATTAATACTCCATTAACGACCTCAAATTTCAGAATCCGCGCCAATCCAGCGTTTCAGAAGACCCTCATCAACACCATGGACGCCGATGTGTTTTGTTTTCAAACTAGGTTCATTTTCCCAAGCTGGACGTCGCGGGTTCGATTGCCGTCTCGCTTTCTGTGTTGAACAACTAGGGAAATTTCGCAATTTCTACTGCCTTACACTCCATCAACAGAGGTGATTTCAGAAGAAGTATTTGAGCCCGAATTGGACGATTCGTCCATCTCGACGCCCGTAATCTGACCAAGACTTGGCGAGCCGATCTGGATCATGGCAACTCCTTTCGCCTATTGAGCAGGCGTCACTTTAGTTCTGTGAGTTATTTTTCTTCTGGCTCGTGTGGTAAGTGTCGAATGCCATGTAGAAAAAGAATGCGATTCTGGCCCAGCTGAGCGTGTCGCGGAACGAGCGTGGGATGACGTCCATTAGCACGGACAGAAGAATAAAGACGCCGACATGGATCGCGGCCTTCTTGTAATCGCCGTTGTAAAGGGCGCCAACACCGGGAATGAAACCGAGAAAGAAGACTTTTCTTGGAGTCTTCTTTTTGAAGATTGGGTCTTCTACGGCCTGTGGAATCGACACACGCGGCGCTTCGGGTTGGATAGCGCGGACCTCGGCCACTGCATGACTCGGGGAGGATAGGTCGCGTCTTAACCGCTCCAGATCCGCGCGCAGCTCAGACGCATGCTGGTACCGGAAACGTTTCTCTTTCTCCAGCGCCTTATCAATACTGCGGTCGAGCTCAGCAGGAACGGAGGGATTCAAGCGTCCTACAGGAACTGGCTTTCGATTGAGAATGGCATCGAACACGACGGCGGCACTCGATCCAGCGAAAGCTTGCGAACCGGTTGCCATTTCGTACAGCAGCAGGCCAAGCGAAAACAGATCCGTGCGCCGGTCGACCTCTTCAGCCCGAGCCTGCTCGGGAGACATGTATGCGACAGTGCCGAGAGTCGTTCCTGGTGACGTGAGATCTTTGCCCGCGGTAGTAGACACGTCTGTACCGAGAGAATGCGCCGGCGCCAGTTTCGCGAGACCAAAATCCAAGATCTTAGGGTGTCCAGATCGCGTGATGAAGATGTTCGCCGGCTTGATATCGCGATGGACGATTCCTCTCTCATGCGCTGCGTCCAATGCGTCCGCGATTTGAATTCCGATGTCGAGGATTTCCTCGATCTTTAGCGGCTGGCCCTGGATGCGCTCTTTGAGCGTTTTCCCATCGAGATACTCCATGACAATGAAAGGACGGCCGTCGTGTTCGCCGATGTCGTAGATGGTACAGATCTGCGGATGATTCAGTGCGGATGCCGCTCTGGCTTCGATTCGGAATCGCTCCAGAGCGATTGGATCTTTCGACCATTCTTCCGGCAAGAACTTGACTGCCACCGGCCGGCCGAGGCGCACATCCTCGGCCTTGTAAACGACACCCATGCCGCCGGCACCCAGTTGCTCGATGATTCTGTAGTGGGAAATGGTCTGGCCAATCATCCACCGTATCGTAACAAAACTGTCTGATTGCGCAGGACTACAATAGCGGGGCCTTATGAACTCAGTGCCTGAAAAGTTACAATACGCTGGGAGAAAAACAACGAATGGGCAGGAAGTCGAAATCAAGAAACAGACCGCACAATGAAAACATCACGCAAGCTTCGCTGAGGTCTTCGCCGAATTGGGCGCTGCTGGCGATCAGTATCGCCGGAATGGCATTGACGGCTTACCTGACGTACACATCTTGGATTGGTGGATCCGTTCGGGGATGCTCCGCGGGAAGCGGGTGCGACGTGGTTCTCACGAGCCGCTGGGCCACGACGTTCGGGCTGCCGACGGCGTTCTGGGGATTCCTAGCGTATGCGGGGTTTGCGGCCATTGCCTTCATCAAGCGTGCGGGCAAACATTGGCGGTACGCGTGGACTGCCGCGCTTTTCGGCGTTGCTTATAGTGTGTACCTCACGACGGTTTCTCTGACCATCCTCGGTGCAACGTGCCCTTATTGCCTGACCTCATTAACATTGATGATCGGAAGTCTAGCGCTGACAACGTATCAACGTCCGGGCGACCTCAAAGATTTTTCATGGCGGCCATGGCTAATCCGAAAGATACCTGTCGCTGCGGCCTTCGTCTTTGCGCTTCATCTCTATCAAGGTATTGAGCCGCCTGCGCCCGATGATCCGCGGGCTCGGCCGCTCGCAGAGCATCTCACCTCGATAGGCGCGAAGTTCTATGGAGCGTCCTGGTGCGAGCATTGTCAGCGCCAAAAGAAATATTTCGGAGCTTCTGCGGACCTTCTGCCGTTTGTCGAATGCAAGCCCGGAGGATCAAACGCTGCAATGACTATTCCATGCCGCGACAACGCCATTACGAATTTCCCGACATGGATCATCAAAGACAAGCGTATCGAGGGCGTCCTCACGTTGAGCGAGCTCTCAGATTTGAGCGGTTTCAAACCACCACCCCCAGGTTCGAACTAGCTGTTCCAGCCTCATTAATTGGAACGCCAGTTGAATGGAGCGAAGTGGCCGTTGTTGTTCCCGCTCGTGTCATCCCAATCGAGGCCGAATGCGTGGAGGTGACTCGCCGTCGCTTTCGCGAGCGCTAGACGTTGATTGGCAGGATGCAATGTATTGTCGATGTACAGCGGCTGCGTTGGGTCCGAAACGCTTGCCACTCCCTCACAACTTTGTTCGAGGATTTTCGGGATCGATACCGAACGCCGGAGTCCATCTTTCTTGAATTGAATGGGTCTCGACTCGACACCCAACAATTTCCCGACAACGCCGGTCAAGATGGCGGGAGGGCCTCCCGCTTGCCCACTCGCGATCGTAGTGATCGCTTGCTTTTGTTCGGCGGACGCTTGTTCATCAATGATGAGTCCAACTGACCAGTTTCCTTTCCCCATAATGTCCGGCGCGTGTCCGAGCACTGCGAAGGTGAGGCCGTCCAAGTTGATGGCCTCGGAGCGGCCCTTCTCGATATGAAACACCATTGCGAAATTGCACCACTCTTTCGTCGGCTTGCCCGCTAAATTCGTCGGGATACATGGACACAAGTAGTCGCAACTGCACGTTTCAAAATAGTCGCCTGCAATTTGCCACGATGGCATAGAGACCTCCCGGAACGTTCATGAAACCGTGACTAGTTTACCCTTATTTGTTTCGCTGCACTGAACGGTAACTTTCACGGTCATACGTGGTGAGTTGGACTGGGACGCAGGGATTCGAACCCCGATAAGCAGATCCAGAGTCTGCGGTCCTACCGTTGGACGACGTCCCAAGGTTGAACATCGGAAAGATAGCAGAAGAGCGTGGGTGCGCTCAAGGGCGCTATCGCAAGATGGTGGTTCCGGTGCGCAGCCATCGCGTTCTGGTGAAGAAGCGGGCGGCGACGGAGGCGGAGTGTTCGATCATGGTCATGAATGCTTTTTCAGGCGTGTGGTTGCCTCTCGCGCTTCGAAGCCTTCAGCCGTCTGCTCGATTACCATATCACTAAAAACGACAGCGTCGATGAGGCTCTTGATGTAAGCGACAGCTTCCTCCGTGAGCTCTGCCCGCACTTCATATGTAAACCGGCGGCCGTCGACACATAGGATTTTGACGAGATAAATCTCGGCCGGCGAATTCACCCGCTCAATCTCAA
>QHXA01000477.1:6184-6683 GCA_003222755.1 Acidobacteriota bacterium | reverse complement strand
CGAGAACGCCGAGCGATCCCGTTTGGACGGCGATATTTCCACCGGCGCCCGATAGCAGATACACGTTGCCTTGAACCGGCAGGACTCGGACATCCTGACCTGACAGGGCCGTCCCCAGACTGAGCATCAGCGCAGAACCGACAATCACGCCTGTTGAAATTCGTTTCATAAGCTCAGTGCCGGTATCGTACTACGGATCGACCCGTGATATCTTCACGGGTCTAAAGCGTACGTTCTGCACGATAACTCAAGGACAGACGCTTCAGCACCGCTCCGGGGTGCGATCCTAAAAGAGGTAATCATGTCTGAACAGCACAAGCTCAGCCGCCGGGAGGCGCTCGAAGCGATGATGCTTTTAGGCGCGGTCGCGGTTCCTGCCGCCGCGCGCATAGCAACACAGAGTTCGGGTTTACCGCTGAACAGTCCTGGTCTGGAGCACATCGGGCTGACCGTCACGAATCCCGAAGAGACGGCGAAATTTTACGGGCGGATTTTCAAC
>QHXA01000477.1:2237-6164 GCA_003222755.1 Acidobacteriota bacterium | reverse complement strand
TCGAGAGAGGGACGCGCCACCACGGTTCTACGTGACAACAGGTACCGCCTACCTGGCGTTCGGCGGAAATGCGAATGCCACACCCAGGATCGATCACTTCTGCGCGCTGGTTGAGGATTATCGAAACCAATCGGCGAACATCAGAAAAGCTCTCGAAGAGCAGGGCGTGCAATTCGGGTCAGTTGGCATGATCGGCGATCCCGATGGCTTGCGGCTCCAGTTGCTCGGTGTTCCTGGAGGACTCGCTGGCACCATTGTTCCAGGAGGGCGCATTTCGCTGGACCCGCCGGCGGTGCATGCAATAGCGTTGGATCACATCACGCTGCTTGTATCAGATCTCGAGAAGTCTGCGGAGTTTTACCGGAAAATGTTTGGGAAAGAAGCCGCGCGGACCACGAATCCCGCACGTATTTGGTTCAATATCGCGAACACCAGGCTCGGCCTGGAACCCGCGGCCGCCGGGCAACAACCCCGCGTCGACCATTTCTGCTTAACCGTTGCTGGTTTCGAGCGGAATGGCATTGCGAGTAAGCTCAAAGCACTTGGCGTTGAGGTCGGGGCGTCCAATGACGAAAACCTGCTGCGATTCCGCGATCCTCACGGAAATATCGTTGAGTTGAAAGCCGGAGCCTGAGATGGCCGACAAAGATCATTTAATCTTAACCGCGACTGGTCCCGATCAAATGGGCCTCGTGGAGAAGTTGTCGGCATTTATCTCGCGACGAGGCTGCAACATTGAGGACAGTAAAATGGCGGTATTTTGCGGCGAGTTCGCCGTCATCGTCTTGATCAGTGGCGAGTCCGCGAACCTGGCAAGACTCGCTTCCGATTATCGCGAAATCGAAAAGGAGACCGGCCTGTCGATAGTAGTCAAGACACCGTCGGCGAGAAAAGCGCCGGCCTCATTTCTGCCATACAAGCTCACGGCTTCATGCCTGGATCATCCCGGAATCGTCTACCACATCAGCGGCCTGCTTCGCTCATTGGGTGTGAACATCGAGTCCATGGAGACCAAGACATACTCCGCGCCCGTGAGCGGTACTCCTTTATTCCAACTCGAAGCCGACCTTGCCGTGCCCGCACGCGCAAACATCAACGAAGTCCGCGAACGGCTGGCCGAACTTCAGCGCGAACAGAATATTGATATCGAATTGAGAAGCGGGGCAGGGAAGTAGTCAGCCGCTCCGCGGCTCTCCGGGTGCAAAAGGATTCGTGCGACGGTGCCCGCGCTTATACACCATGAATGTGCGCTTGAATTCCATCACAACGCTGCCGTCTTGATTCAATCCTGTAGTCTTCACGCGCACAATGCCGAGGTTGGGGCGTGATTTGGATTCACGCTTTTCCAAAACTTCGCTCTTGGAATAGATGGTGTCGCCCTCGAATACCGGATGGGGCATGACAACTTCATCCCATTGGAGATTCGCGAATGCGTTCTGGGTGAGGTCGACGACAGATTGGCCGGTGACGATCGCTAACGTCAGACACGAATCCACGAGTGGTTTCCCAAATTCGGTTTTCGAGCTGTAGTGATAGTCGAAGTGCAGGGGATTCGTGTTCATCGTCAGAAGGCTGAACCACGTGTTGTCCGCAGCTAAGATGGTGCGGCCGAGCGGATGCTCGTATACATCACCCACTTCGAAATCTTCATAGAACCGTCCTGTCCAGCCTTCTTTGATTGGCATCAAGCGCTCCTTTAGTTTAGCGTCGGGCCCACCGTCCGGGTCTTTTTCTTGAGGCTGCGCGCTGTCGCGCTTGCGCTCCGCGTCGGTACACCGCTTCGCGGCCTTGTGACTACCGGACGGTTCCCCCACGCCTTTACACCATCTCGTACCACGAACTCCGGCCGCGGCCCTGAAGCTTGAGATGGCCTGCGTGTACCAGCTGCCGCAAGTGCAGTTTCAGCGTATTCCGGTTGGTATTCGTGAGTGTGAGCGCTGCCGACAAGGTGAGGCGGCCATGCTGCCGCGCAATCTGCAGCAACTGCTCATCAAGCGGAGCCAACGCAGTCATCAACTGTTCGCGCTTGATCTTCTCATCGAGCGACTTCTTCTGCTCCACAAGGCACAGCAAAAAGAAACGGAGCCAGTCCATTAACCGCGATTCGTCTTTGTCCAACGTTCCTTGCGCGCTGCGGAGCGCGCGATAGTACTGTTCGCGGTTTTCCTCGACAACACGTTCGAGCGAACTATACGGCACGTAGGTGTAGCCACATCGCAGCAGCGCCAGGTTCGTCAGGACCCGCGCGAGTCTTCCATTTCCATCCTGAAAGGGATGGATCGCGAGAAACCGCACAATGAAAGCGGCGATGACGAGAAGGGGATGATGCGTATTGCCGGCTAGCTCGCGCACCGTCCAACTCACCAGTTCTTCCATCAGTCGTGGCGTATCGAAAGGACTGGCAGTTTCGAAAATGACTCCGACACTGCGGCCGTGCGCATCGAACGCCTCAACATTGTTCGGCAGCTTCTTGTACTCTCCGCGATGCCGTTCGTCTCGCGGGGCATGCTTCAGGAGGATTCCGTGAAGCTGTTTGATGTGGTTCTCCGTCACCGGAATTTCATGCCACGTTTCGAAGACCAACTTCGTGACTTCTGCGTATCCGGCAACCTCCTGTTCATCGCGAGTGCGGAACGATCCCAGGTCGAGATTGGACAGGATGAGGTCGACCTCCCGGTCTGTCAATTTCGCACCTTCAATGCGTGTCGAGGCTCCAACGGATTCAACAGTCGCCACCCGCCGCAGTGTCGCCAGGCGATCGGGCGCTAGATGGCCGAAAACCTTCCAGGCGCCCTTGAATTCATCGAGTTCACCCACAAGCCGCAGAAGGTCGGAAGTAAGTATCAGATTTTTAAAGGGATCAAGGGGCATACCCATAAATATACCCACAAATACCCAATGGAGCAATCGGGTATTTGCGGGTGACTTTTCGGGTATCCCGGTATCCCGTATCCCGGTATCCGGCTCACCTTTCGTATTGATCCAAGTAGCTACCAGGAGCTACATTGGGCCATGCGATCTATCGGCATCAAGGTGCTTAAGAACAAGTTGAGCGAGTATGTTCGGTTAGCTGCTTCTGGCGAGACGATCCTGGTGACGGACCGAGACACGGTGGTAGCCGAGCTCGGCCCGCCGAGAGCAGGAAGGGCGGAAGAACTCCACGATGCGTTACTCGCGGACGCAGTGCGAAAAGGGTGGCTGCGTCCGCCGACATTGACGTCTGAGGGAGCGCCGCCGCGGAAGCCTGTGATGAAGTGGGCGGTCCTTACGCGAGAACTGGCGGAAGACAGAGAAGACCGTTGATTTATCTGGACACTTCAGTCGCCTTGGCTCATCTGCTGAGCGAGGACAAAGTTCCTCCACCGGAGCTTTGGGAAGAAACGTTGCTATCCAGTCGTCTGCTGGAATACGAACTTTGGAATCGAATAAACGCGAGAAATCTGCATGAAACGCATGGTGAAGCAGTGCGAGCGATTGTCGGCAGGGTTGCGTTACTGGAATTGATCTCGCCAATCCTGGCCCGAGCTGTTGAACCGTTCCCCGTACCTGTACGAACTCTGGATGCGCTTCATCTGGCGTCAATCGAGTTCTTGAGGCAGCAGTCGGTCGAGATCGCCCTCGCTACCTATGATTCCCGCATGCTGGCGGCGGCACGCAAGCTGAAGATTCCGGTGTACCCAATGTAATCCATGCTCCCTTAGGAGCCGAGGAGGGGTGGCTGCGCCATCAAGATAATGGCGCGCAGCCACCTTCGCGCTTCGCGTGCCAGGGAGGGGACTTCACAACGATTCGCTCTGAATTCCTCGACCTCAGAAGTTCTGCTATTGCAATTCATTCACACGTTCTGAACCCGACAGTTATGCCTTTAGATCTGATCAATTACTTGAAGCCGCCGGCGGGCAGGGAAAATCCTTCCTAACCATGAAC
>QHXA01000477.1:0-2216 GCA_003222755.1 Acidobacteriota bacterium | reverse complement strand
GGCGGGCAGGGAAAGTCCTTCCTAACCATGAACAGGAACCGCCATTGCTGCGGAGAATGTAAAACCTTGCACGTTTGGTAATGCTTCAACACGTAGTCCGAAACGGGGTCATTATTCAGAATCGCCGACAATGGAGTGTTGGGCCAGGAGTTTGGGATCTTTTGGGAGAATGAGAATTCGAGCAGGACCGCACGCACTTGCGCACTTGAAAGCGACGTGAGCGCTTGCTGAAACTGTTCAGGAGTGTGCAGCCCCGGTTGTAAATACTCATAACGGCCCGGACTGAAAGTGCCTGTCAGGTAATAGTAGAGTGGCAAGTAAGGATGCACGAGCAGCGTTTCGCCTGCGGCGACGTTGGCCCGCACATATTCGATTACGGTATCCTCGCCCGCAACTCTTATTTCGCCCCGAGCAGTTTGTACCGTTGAAGTGCCTGATACAGAGCGCACGAGGAACGCCGCCGACATAAAGAGGAACGCAAGGACCAGATACGTATTTACAACGGGTTTGATCCTGCTGAAGAGCTGTCCCGGAATATCGCGACCATCGATGATCCAGGCGAGCACGATGCAGAACAACGGCTGCAGATACATGAAGTGCAGAATGTCAGCGCGGCCGATGAGCACGGACACGAGCAAGCCCGCGAGGGCCGACGTGATTAAGACGTAATAGGCTCCTTTATCTGTGGCCACCGTCCGCCCCCGCATCCTAGTGATCCAATACACGAACTGTGCGACCGCAAGTACCGGAAGAAAAGGAAGAATGAAGAGCGGACTAACCGTGAGAACGGAGATTATAAGGTCTGGCGCCCGTCCGCCGAAGAGTGACTGGAGTGCGTCATCGGACCAGTTTTGGTAACCGTACGGCACTCGGTTCGCCGTGGAGTAATGTTGGAGAGGCCACAGCCAAGCGGAGAGCATCGGTTGCAGCGAATCGTTCGCATGAAACCAGGCGAGCGTCACGAGCATAGGCCATGCCGTTCCGGCTGCGAGTGCGATTAATGAAGTTTTGGTGAAGACCGGCCGGCTCTGATCGAGGAAGCTCAGCGCAAGGAATCCAACGGCAAGACCCAGTGCCAGCCCCCCACCCTTCGACTGTTCGAAAAGGAACGTGAGCGAGATGAATGTTCCTCCGGCAAAAGCCCACACGACAGTTCGGCACTCGATTAGTCGGACACAGGAGTAAACCGCAATACAAGCGAAGAGCGTGCTGTCCCAATTGTGGAGAACCATAAACCGGTAGGGCAGACAGGTCAGCGAGACGATCGCCGCGGTTAGCAAAGCGCTCGATCGCCGGCACACTCTTCGCGCAAGCAGATATGTCACGACGGAAAAGAGGCCACCAAAGAGGATCAGCGCACTCCGCGCCGTTATGAAAGAGCTTCCGAAGATTTTGAAGAGAACCGCTAGGAAGTAATACGAGCCTGGGGTAAAGAAGGAAAAGAAATCACGGTAAAGGACCTCGCCCCGCAGGATGCGCTGCGCGCCCTGGAGGATGATACCTTCGTCGGCGTCGACGGTGGTGTAGCGCCGGAAGACGAACAGGTACGCAGCGGTGACAAGAAATATGAGCAGGGCGATCCATCGTTCCGTGGATTCTGACTCAGGAATGAAAATGGATTTGCCGGCGGCTTCAACTGGCGAGCTCACAGGATGATTGCCGAACCTTTCACACAACCCGCTTAGTTTAACATTCGGCCCCAGCGGCGCAGCGGCCGAAAGAATGTAGCGACGGCTGAAGCAGCTGTATGAATGTGGGGAGTGAAGTCCCCTCCTCCTCCAAGGAGGGGAATTCGCGCAATTGCGACTTCGTTCACCTTCGTCAGCCCTTCAACCGCCACATTCGGCCGCTCCGCGGCTGCGTCTTGCGCTATCATGGCCTGCTTATGTCGAAGGTCGGAACGAAGGCGTGGGCCGGCAGGCCGCCGGGACCGAGCCTTGTCGGCTTGTTGAAGCCATACAGAGCGCTCATCGCGACGCTGGTGGCGATGACGATCGCGGGCAACAGTCTGAACCTGGTGGTCCCGAGGCTCATCGCGCACGCCATCGATACGTATGCGCAGCAACGCCTGGTCCTGACTACTTTGATTGTTGAGTTTTTTGCCGTAGGCTCAGGCATTTTCCTCTTCTCCTATTTTCAGGCTGTCGCTCAGACGTACGCGTCGGAGCGTGTGGCGCGAGATTTGCGGACGCGGCTGATCGGCAAAATTTCGGTCC
>QHXA01000445.1:4055-4480 GCA_003222755.1 Acidobacteriota bacterium | reverse complement strand
GTTCGCAGCGGGAACGCCGAAATTGGGGCGGTTCAAAACATTCACGGCATCCAGCCGAAGTTCAAATTCTTTGGTTTCCGAAATCCGCACACGCTTGATCAGGTTCGCGTCGAACCCGACTGTCGCCGGCCCTTCGAGCCATTTCAAGGCCATGTTACCAATCTGTCCCGGCACCGGATTCACGAGCAAGAGATTCTCCTCAGCATCAGTGATCGCTTTGTTGCCGAATGTGCCCTGCAGCCCGTTCAACATCGTCACATCGCCTCTGGCCGGGTCCGCGATCTGCTGGATGCCTGGGAAGTAGGTCACGCCATTCGACAGCTTGGTAACTTGTCCCGTGCTCTTCGGAAAAATTCCGACGATATTCGGGGTGCTGACGCTTGTGGCCTGTGTAATCGTGGAGACCGAAGCGGTGACGTTGAAGG
>QHXA01000445.1:0-3938 GCA_003222755.1 Acidobacteriota bacterium | reverse complement strand
TTGCGTGCGATGGAAACCAAGTACAGCTTTGTTCAACCGCTGGTTCTTCGGATCGCGATAATCGACGGCGAGGTCTCCATCATTCTCGCCCAAAGCGCGGCTCCAGTTATACGACGTTGAATTCGTGAATCCGTGCGACAAACGCTTTGTTATCTGGATCTGCATCGAATGGTATGTCGAGCTTCCCGGATTCGAATGCAATGTTACGGTCTGAAATTGAGGATTGAGGACGAAGAAGTTCTCCGGGAACAATCCGCTGTTCCTGATGAACCCGCCGCCCTTCCCCGTCACACTCGTACTGCGGTTCAGAAAATCCGCTAGTTGGCCGATGTTGCCATTGGCGATGAATCCGCGTGTGCTTGTGAACGTGCGCAATGCTGCCGATCCGGTGAGTGTGGTGCCGTTGACCACTCCGGCGCCGGGAATATTCAGCCCTTTGAGCATGTCGTCAAACAACTGCGCGTTACCGCCGGCGCGAGTGATATTGAATGCTTCGAGGAATTTGTTTCTGAAAATGTCCACCGTGTTGAGCTGAAGTCCGCCGTAGAGCCGTGTGCCTTTTGTGCCTACATAGGCGACGTCCAGCGTCAAATTCGACGCGAGCTGCCGCTGAATTCCGAAGTTGAAGCTTTGAACATACGGGTTCGGGCGGTTCGTGGCATACATCTGGATGGCCTCGGCCCGCTGGCCATCCAGCGGACTCGGTTGGAGCGGGACCAGCTGTAGGGGTATTGGGATCGTGAAGTTCGCCAGTGACATGTAAGGAGCCTGTGTGTAAATAAGGCCCCGCGCGCCGGAACCTCCGAACGTCCCCGGCTGAGAACCCGCTATCGGAGCAAAGTTCGTGGATACTCCCTTCAGAACATTCGTGACATAGCTCCAGCCATAGCCCGCGCGCAGGACGGTCTTGTCCTTTCCAAACCAGGGCAGCGACCAGCTCAAGCCGAAAGAAGGAGCAAAGTTGTTCCAGTTATCGTTCCAGAGAGTCTTGTCGGGATTCGGCGAGTTTTTGCCCACGAACTGGACAGTGGTAATGGCGCCGCAGGAAATCCCGCACAAGCCTTTTTCCGCGCCTGCAGGCTGACCCGCGAGGCCCTTGGTGTCGTATGGTACGCCGTACCAGTCATAATGAATGCCCAAGTTCAGCGTTAGAGACGGACGCACTTTCCAGGTGTCCTTGAAAAATGCATTGAACTCATTGCCGTGAACATCGCGGTACTTGAGTTTGATGCCGTCGGCGTAGCCCTGAAAAACGGGATTCTTCGAATCGCGAATATCGAAGCCCTGCATGATCTGTGCTACCGAGCCGGAGAGGTCGGTCAGCAGGTTTCGCGCGACTGTCTGGTTATTACCGCTCAGACCTGGAATCGCAACGTTATCCACATTGGCCACGGGCACTCCGCCGGCGCCCAATTCCACACGTGGCGTGAACCACGTATCGTTCCATGAACGTGAGCTTCCGTAACGCAATTCACCACCGGCTTTGAATGAGTGTTTCCCTCGATTCCAACTCAGCGTGTCGCCGTAGCTGGAGAGTGGACTGTCTGTACTGCGGGTCGCGCCATCGAGATTCGTCGTGCCACTCAAGAAATTTTCGGGAAAAAGTGTCGTCCACACAACAAATGGTTCCCCATTTCGGGTCGGAAGCAACGAGAACGCCTCCTTCGCCTTCGCGGTGAGATCCGCTGTATCGTTGTCGCCTTTCCTTCCCAAGTGAAACGGCGCCCAACTGTAATACGCCGACAGTTTATAACCCACCCTTAGCTCGTTGACGACATTCGAGGACACTGTTGAGACCAGAGAAACCGTAAAGAGTTTCGGCTTCCGGGAGTTCGCGCCACTGTAGCCGCCGGGCCATTGCGTGATGCCGGCCTGTGTGGTCATTCCAGAGTCGCGTTCCCATGTGTAGACTACACTCAGCTTGTGGTTGGCATTGAAATTGTGATCAATGCGGGCGTTGAATTGATCGCGATTGGTTTCGAATGTCTGCCCCGTTGAGCTATCTAGCCCGCTGGTCCGGCGGATAAAACGAATGCCGGCAGTATTCAGACCGTCAATCGCAAGAGCCGGAGAAACCGCGCTGCTTGCCGCGCCGGTATAGTCGTTCGGCAGTGGCATCCTCGCGAGATACGTGTTTTGGATAATGCCGGTCGGATCGAATCCGGGCCGGTTTGGGTCGCGGACTGTACCGTCACTTTTGGTGAATACGTTGAAGGATTGCAGCTCACCGGTCGCGCCGGCGGGCCGCACGGGATTGCCGTTACGATCTACGGTTGGATTGTTGGCAGTGGCGTTCTGATTGTCCACTCCTGGAAAAAAGCGGAAGATGCCTTGCCGCGCGAGCGGCGTTAGTACTGGTCCGACGAAGGTTTGTTTGACGACATTACGCTGTTCATCGACGAGCAAGAAAAAGAACGTTTTGTTCTTGATGATCGGCCCTCCGAGACGAGCTCCAAACTGATTCCGGTTCTTGTAGTCTTTTGATACCCCGTTGAAGTTGTTAAACCAGTTCGCCGCATCCAGAGTGGAGTTGTGGTTTGCCCAGAAGGCGCTGCCGCGAACCTGGTTCGTTCCAGAGCGAGTCACCATCTGCACCTGTCCTGCGCCCCGTCCTGCTTCAGCATCGACAGTCGATGTGATGACTCGAACCTCATCGACCAGATCGGGGCTGACGTACGTGTTCGAAAATACGCCGAAATCGTATCGGCCGTCCGACACCACGAAGCCGTCTCGCGTGGTATTGACCGCGCTGAGCCGCGAGCCCGCAAAGAAGCCTTCGGAAACCCCGCTGGTGGGGCCCGCTCCGGCGGTGGTCAAGACCAAATCCAGAACATTGCGCGCCGAGAGTGGCAGGTCCTGGAGCTTGTATTCCGGAAGAACCGATCCCACCGACGCCGATGTCGTCGCGATGAGCGTGTCGGCCGCAGCGGTTACCTCAACGGCTGTTGCCACTGAACTGACCTGCAACGTGAAGTTCAATCGCACCTGCTGCGACACTCCCAGCAGCACGCTGTTGTAAGTTTGTGTCTGGAAACCGGGCAATTCTGCGGTGAGCCTATACGTCCCCGTCTGCAAACTTGCAAATTGGTATGCGCCGGCTTCATTACTGAGCACGGTACTCACGATTCCGGTAGCCGTGTTCGTTGCCGTGATCGTCACGCCGGGAATTAAAGCCCCAGTGGTGTCGGAAACGGTTCCACCCAACGTGGCATTGCTTGTTTGCGCCATTGTGTAGGTCGATAAAAGCAAAAGCAAACATAGCACTGCCGCAAAAAATGGCTCTCTCACGCATCACCTCCAGCCCACAACGTTTAGGGTTTCGAAAAGTGAGCGAATGTTACCCTCGCGCGCCGGTGCCGTAAAGAAGAATTGACCGAGCCGGCAACCTTTCTCTTGCAATGGCGGCATCTGTTGTACTAATTAATTAGTACTAATGATTGCTGGTTTGACGCAGAGGGAGTTTGAGTGAAGCCAAAGAAACCGATCCTCACGGAACAGGAACTCGAGATTATGAAAATCGTCTGGCGTACGGGCAGCGTAACCGTTCGCGACGTGTACGAGGAACTGCTCAGCCGACGCAAGATTGCCTACACCACAGTCATGACAATGATGGGCGTTCTGGAACAGAAAGGGCATTTGAAAAAAAGCGCTGAAGAACGCGCCTACGTCTACACGCCCGCGCAGCCCCAGCGTGAGGTTGTTGGGAACATGGTGCAGGAGTTTGTGAAGCGCGTATTCAACGGATCGGCCAAGCCGCTGCTTATGCATTTGATCGAAGACAAGAAGATCAGTCCGGAAGAACTCGATGAAATTCGCAAGTTGCTCAAAGACAAACGGAGGAGGAAATGATTCCGGATACCGTTGTCAATAACCTGCACTCCTGGGCGATGCAGGTCTTGGTCATCGTCTCGATAGGCGCGGTGCTGCCGTTGGTTTTA
>QHXA01000426.1 GCA_003222755.1 Acidobacteriota bacterium | reverse complement strand
CGTGATGGTCATTCCCGTCAGTCGCCCACTCGTAGGCAGCGTTCCGTCATTCCACCGGCGCCGTACGCCTACTCGCTTGTCGCCAATCAAATAGAATGCCTCTACGTCCTCCGCATTGTCGGCCAGCACGGTCGCGGCTGTATGGGCATGGGCAACTCCCGCGATAGCTGGCGATGGATTCCTGAATGACGCTTGCCTGATTTCTTCATCGGTCTTCCGTTTTTGTGGATTGGCCCCACGAGACTCTGAGACGAAGTGCCAGGACAGCGAAACGAATGAGTGGCTTCAAGGTTCCTGGTAGTGTACTTCATACTCCACGTGTTTAATGGATCGTGGCTGGAAACAGAATGACTGTTGTGGCCAGGTCGGTATCCAGGGCAAATCGAGATGACCGATCCGTGCAGCGTCGCTTTGACATCAAAGCGATCACACCTAATTGTCTGCACGAGCAATGAACTGGGTATAAATATCGACACAACCAGCAAGGTTATGAAATGCATCTTCTTTCCTGGTCGCCTTCAGTTGTGGAATACAGGGTTTTCCAATGATTTGCCGCGCGCGGGGCTTGCGGCCACGAATTTTTGTTGTTAGAAAAGTCGGAGTCAGTAAGAATGCTCGCATTATTCAGATAACCTTTTGGGTCATGCGAACGAAATGTAACTGTCCTCGAACCGTCAGCGCACGTGTCTCGAAGAGGTGCGATCCGCTCGCGAAACCATCAACCACTTATCTTTGGGGAGGTACGAAATGAACGCTTCGAAAACAGCACGGAGAATCTTGCTGCCGATGAGCATCATTGTCCTGGCCGCGGGATATCTGGCCATCGGGCGGGGCGGATGGGCCTCCGCACCGCCGCTGGTGCAAGCCCCCGCTATCAAGGGCATGGCGAACATGTCCGGCAAGGTGACTGCGTCCAAGCCGTTCAAGGCCGCACAGGTCTACATCAAAAACGTAGACATGCGCATTATGTATATGGTGTTCACAAATGCCGGCCAATTCCGTGCGGTCTCGCTGTTTCCCGGCAACTATGAAGTCGCCGCCACGGCGAAGGGATTTAAGTCGGATGTGCAGAAGGTCACAGTGAAAGCCGGCGACAGTCCGAAAATCAATTTAACGTTCCAGGAAGTCGCCGCCAGCAATCAAGGCGAAACCGATCCGTTGCAAAATGTGGAGACCTTGCGGACCAACCGGATCCAGGTGTCGTTCGACACGTACGACAACATCTATCCGGCCGGGAAGGGGCGGGACGTCGCGGAACGAACCTGCATCATCTGTCATGGAGAAAACTTCATTCCATCCCAGCCTGGAGACGCTGCAGTGTGGAATGCTCGTATCGACCGTATGATGGGCAAAGCGAACTTCGACCGCCCCGCCAATTCGTATGCTGAAGGGCTCCTCAGCTACAGAGCCCAACAGTTCCGCTTCTCAAAGCAGGACCGCGAAGACCTGTTCGCCTACCTGGTCAAGAATTTCGGCCCCGACGCGCCGCGGCGCAATGTCCGGACGGTCCAGGAAACGCCGCTCGATGAAGCGAAGCTAAGCAAGGCCATGTTCATGGAATACTACGTCCCGGAAGATCCGGCGGGACGGGGAGTGCACGCTCCGGAGTATGCCCTCCCGGGAGGAGGATCCGGAACGAGACGCATACAGGACGTGCGGTTTGACGCGGAGGGCAACGTATACGGAAGTGATCGGGGAATCCCGCGCCGATTGGTCAAGGTGAATCCGCGCACAGGGGAGCGGAAGGAGTGGGTGACTGATCTCCCCGGACGGCATGATTTGGATGCCGGAACACGCCGAGGGAGGAGTGCGAAGCTACCTGCTCGGCTTCAACCCGAAGACCGAGAAGTGGGACGTCAACGTCGACATGGATCCGACGGACGTTGTCAGGAACGGCATAAAGTGGATGCAGTCCGAAGCGTTCGACTCGAAGCTGAACCTGTACATGGGATGGATCATGGGTGGGGCGCTGAGCAAGTACGAGAAAGAAACGGGAAAGGTAAGCGTGTTCCCCATGCCAAGCACCAACGCCATTCCGTACGGCATTATAGCGGACAAGAACGACAACCTTTGGATAGCCGATTGGGGCAGCGGCAAAATCGTAAGGTTTGATACACACACCAACGCGTGGACCGAATTTACGCCACCCACGTACCCCGGCCAGACTCGGCGTCCAAATGTGGATTATCAGAACAACATTTGGTGGGGCATCTGGGCCGCCGGCAAGCGTCCTGGCAAGCTGGCGAAGCTCGACCAGACCACCGGCCGGATCACCGAATACACGATTCCCGAGCAGAACGCGCAGCCGTATGACGTCTCTCAAGACCTCGAAGGCAACATGTGGTTCGCCGACTCGCCGACGGCTGATCGGGGTGCGATGATCGGTAAGTTCAATCCGAAAGACCAGACGTTCACGTTCTTCCCGAAACCACAGTTCGCTGCTGACACGCCGAAGATACAACTCACGAAAGACGGCGCCATTTGGTTTGCCCCTCGTGGGAGCCGAGATGCGCCGGCCCTTAGCGTCTTGTATCCCGACATGGATAAGATCACCACGTTTGGCGCGTTCTATGTGAACGGCCCCCCGGGATACCCGTTTAAGGTTACGAATTCCGGAGGCAGAAGCAGCCAATAACGTATGTCGGCCGCCGGAGCGGGTTCAGTTTCGATGGCAAACCCGCTTCGGCCGCCGCACGTCCTGCGCGCCATACCCGTGGATTTCAGGTGTTTGTTTCGCGTGGGAACATCTTGCCATAAAAGGTCATAGTTGAACGTCAATCGGCCAATCCGCATCTGTTCTCGCACCGGGTCAGGAGTTCTGATATAGAGCGCACGGCGGATCTTGCGCACGACATTTTCCAGCAGAGGGATGATCATTGCACTGTGGGCTTGGTGGTATCAGCCAGCGGAATATCGAAATACGTATCTGCGAAGCCTGGAGCAGTAATGGCCAGCCGAACGCTGCCCTCACGATCGAGCGCCTGGATATAAAATGCGCCGGCGGACCGAATCCCAGCGGCAAGCGTCATTGAAATGGATACGGAACCCGCCGTTGCAGCGTCGCGGCTGACAAGCAGGCGAGAAGGATCAGAGCTCTGGATCGTGATAGGTAAGCTGGTTGCGAATGTCTTGACATTTGCGGCGAGATCGAGCCGGACTAAACGTGCCGTACCTTTTTCTAAAGGTGGCTGTGGCCCGATGTCCCAACCCGGAAGCGTGACGTGAAATTGGATGCGCCCGTTTTGAATCGCGAGGCGGCCGGCCGGAATTGTGAAGCCTGGTGGAGGCAACGCTACGACTTCCGTATCACCGAGGCCCACCGGCTGAAAATCGACCGATATGATCGAAGAGGCAGTCTGGTCCAAGCGGACCGGCGAACGTTGGATCGTCCCCACCGCCGGATTTGTGCTCTGGACAACGATCGACGGATCGATTCCGGGCCGCAAACTCAGAATGGTCGGCAACATTGGGTTGCTTCCGGTATCCGCGTCGAGAACTGCGACATTCAGGTTGATGGGCGTCGTACCCGAAAACATAGTGGTGTATGCGCCGTCGTCCTTGAGAATAGATCCGCCTGCATCCAGAGGGCTCTGTTGCTGTTGAGCAGTTAACAGGATGCCTGCCCCAGTCAATTGAATCGGAACCGCTGTCTCGGCGAAACCGTCGAGCGACGCGCTGAGATAGACGGTTCCACGGCTATCCAACCCCTGCACGAAAAAAGGGGTGCCTGCTGCCACGATTATCGTTGCCGAGCCCAACACGTTGGCATCTGCCGAGACTACCATTTTGGCCGGATCGCTGCTGCTAATCGTCGTGGCCTTTCCTCTGGCGACGACCGGTACTTCGTAGAATGCGATCTGCTGCTGCGTATTTATTCCCAATGGACCGGGAACATTGAGTCGCAAAGGCGCTTTGGCGACGCGCCACGTCAGACGTTGTCTTGACGCGGGGCTGGAAAACCCAGGAGGCTGAATCACGGTCAGTGTCGCATCTCCAGGCGCTATGTTCCGCATGATCACCGGTGTCGATACTGTCAGTACAACCGACGGATTGACGGGCACTGCAATGTCAGGACGATCAGATTGGATTTGCACGGCCACCGTAATACCCTGACGGACATTCTGCGCGGCGATGGGCAGTAGTGTTGCCGGGTCGAGTGCATAAGCGCTCACGAACGTAGCGGCCGATACGCTGTACAGGTCCGAACTCAGGAAATCGTTGGTCCAGCCGATTCCCGACGGCACAAGCGTTGCTGTCGCAGTCACCGAGCCAACCCCCGGCACAACTGCGGTGATTTTCGCCTCACCCGAATCGGCCAGGCCGGCAACATAGAAAAGAACGGTCTGGCCCGATGCAGCCATGGAAATCTGCGGCTGTCCGGCCGTATTCGGGGACGAACTGATTAGAGCCCTGCCAGGATCAGAGCTGGAAATGTTGATCGTCGTGTTGGGAGCGACTCCCGGCGGCAGAGTCAGGGCCATTTGAGCGGCGAGGTTCTTGCCGACCTCTACACCACGAAGTAGCAGCGGCCGTTGCGCGACTGTCACCCTCAGAGGGTTCACCTGCGGCGGAGCCACCACACCGTTGCTGCTGCGTAGCGTTAATGTCGCCGTACCCGGAGCTAAGCCCTGAACCTGAAAACTGGCGAATGGCGAGGTCGTGCTCAGATCAACGAAGGCAGGAGTCACCCTGAGCACGGTGGTATCGGAAATCTCGAGACTCAGCCGCACACTTTGGCTCTGGGGAGTCGGAGTAAAGGATTCAAAGGAACTGCTGATCGTCGTAGTCGCACCTGGTGCCAGGGTTGATGAAGACAGAAGCGGGCTCGAAGCTGTGAGCACTGGGTCCTTAAACCGAACAGTAACGGTTATACTGTCGAAACCAGTTATGGAAATCGTGAGCGGCACTTCGCCGCTCGAGGTGAGCGCCTGAAGATAGATGCGCGGGAAGGGTGATGCGCTGTTTAACTGTAACGTCGCGCTGGGAGCTCCGACTTCTCTAGGATCTGTCGAGATCAGCAGCCTGCTGGAATCACTACTGCTGAAGGCCACCGATGTGGCAGGCGGGATCTGGCCGGTCAAGCCAAGAGAATAGAGCGTTTGAAATCCACCGGAAATGGGTACGGGAACATTGGCGGTGAATGGCACGGTAACAACAAAATGCAGTGGGGCGGGGGACCGAACCCGTTGATCCGCAGATGAAAACACAAGATCGGCAGTGCCGACGCTCAAAGGAGTGACCGTCAGGGCACCCTCCTGTGAGAGGGGATCGAAGGGTGCGTCCAACAATATAGTCGATAGGGAGGCCTTCAACACGGCCGGTTCGGTAACCTGTACCTGCACGGCAATACGGTCCGAATCGGATCTGGCAAACAACGCGTTTCCATCATTCGGGTTATTCGGGTTGATCGCGTACAACGAGGCAAACAGTCGGGCCGGGTCTGCCCATGCACTCATCCGATACGTTCCATTCGCGCCAGTGACTGAACCGAGGAAGACGGCGACCGTAATGGAGGGCAGCACACAATCCACATGAGCTGTCGAGCGAGGAAAACCAGGAGCAGTCATGGTGATGTCGGCGGCTGCACCATCGGCTTGACAGTCGACATAGTATGTCGTTGAGCCGCTGCTCGTGATGCTGATCGACGGCAAGGCGGCGCCGTTTCTTGTATCTGCCAGAAGGACCGAAGCCGGGTCGCTGCTGCCGAGTGTATAAATG
>QHXA01000425.1 GCA_003222755.1 Acidobacteriota bacterium | reverse complement strand
GGTAATCATTGTTCGCATTGGCAGAGATTGTGACGGTGCCCTCGTAGATTTCAGGGTACTTGTTGAATAAGGCGGAGAATGTCTTGAGCTTTTTCTCCCAGTTCGCCACATTGAGGTCTATCGACGCGAGCGGCAGCACCGCTGCTTCTTTTGTTTGGCGGGACATGTCGGCTGATGTGTCTTCTTCGTCCACCTTGATGGCCCGATTCGCCTTCACCTGGATGAAGCGTTCTACTGCGGTTTTGTATTTCCGATCAGTCTCCAGCCAAATGACACTGCGAAGCGCATCCACATCGTTGTCGATTGGCATCAACACGGGATACGCGAATGCCGGCCCGGGATTCGCCCCTCGTTGCCCGCGAATCTGATGCGTGTTGTCC
This sequence comes from Acidobacteriota bacterium, assembly GCA_003222755.1. Classification (GTDB taxonomy): domain Bacteria; phylum Acidobacteriota; class Terriglobia; order 20CM-2-55-15; family 20CM-2-55-15; genus 20CM-2-55-15. Next base: position 6,947 of record QHXA01000425.1, on the reverse strand, counting down.
AGATCGTAATTGCCAACTCGAACGTCGACATCCAACAGCCGCGATTGATCTTTCTGACTGTTGCGCAATGCGCCTAGCGATGCTTCGATCTCGACGCTCTGGTTCTCCCGGACCGAGTAGCTGATGAAATAGGGCGCGGGATTGCCCTTTTGCTGGAGCAGCGAAAACGCTCGTTTCATTTCTTGCTCCAAGGCCTCCGTTACTGGACTCGGAGTGGACTTCTGAGCGAACGCGGACTGCGTAAGAATCGCGGCGCCGAGCAGCAACGGCCCAACCGGTAAGAACCTCTTCATTACAGCACCTTCCACAGATCAGAGATGCTCGCAATTCTACACTTCACGTGAAGCTTGGCGACATCGGAATCTTGTTAAAGGTGGTAACGCTTAAGCGGCTATCAGCGAGCTTCCGCCTGATTGGCGGCTGGCATGAACCAAATGGATATTCAACAGGCTTCGTATTTTTCCATTGAAGTCGACTTTGCATCGCTGGATGCGTGGCCCGAAGAGCGCGCTCGGGCGCACATCCAGAATCGTTCCCGTCAATCCCAAACAATCAGAATGGACAAGACCTCGAATGTAAACGCGGTCGCCGATTTTCATCATCTCTGTCATGGCTCACTCTTCCCGACAAGGTATAGGTTGGCAACCTGAAATTATGTGCTCGGGGACCTTGGGGAGCCAAGAATTTTCTAAACTAAGCGCGAATCCTGGCGGTTGCTGCCTTTAACATCGTTTTACGACCGCAAGCCGGACGTTACTGTCCAACAGGCTATGAAACACGCGCTGCTCTCGGAAGCGTCTAAAAGAATAATGTTTAATGATGCTCACGATGCCGGGCTTTTGATTGCTTTTGAAGGTCCCGACGGATCCGGCAAAACCACGCAACGCAAGCTCTTTAAGTCCTGGCTTCAGAGCATGCAAGAAGACGTGATCGTTACGAAATGGAATTCCTCGCCTCTTTTCAAACCACTGATCAAAGCACGAAAGGCCACGCGCTTGCTGGACCCTGCCAGCTATGCGATTCTCCACGCCGCTGACTTCTGGCACCGCTATGAAACCGTCATTGAACCAGCGCTTGCTGAAGGAAAAATCGTCCTCGCCGACAGGTACATATTCACCGGTATTGCGCGAGACGTGGCGCGAGGCCTAAACCGTGATTGGTGCATGGAAACGTATGCAGGCGTACGGAAACCCGATATCGTGTTTTATTTCAAAGCGCCCGTCGAGACATGCGCTTTGCGGATTGCGGCCTCACGAGAAATCAAATTCTACGAATCAGGACAGGATGTCACCGATTTGGCCGATGCTTACGAAAGCTACCTTCGCTTTGCTCCGCGAGTCGTTTCAGAGTACGAATATCTGCACAAACAATTCGCGTTTGTGATTGTTGATGCGGCGCAACCCATCTATGCACAGCACCGCTTCATTCGCGACAGCTATCTGGAACGTTGGGCCAGCATGCCTGCCCAGCCCGCCTACGAATCTCAGCTGCATCCCGTTCTCTCGCGAGTTGATGTATAACAGTGGTGGTAATTCACTGTTGAACGAAAGGTACCTATGCGATTTTGTCGGTTTGGAGATGGGCGACTTGGCCTTGTAGAAGAATCTCATGTGCGGGATGTCACGGCCGCGCTGGACGCATTGCCGGTTTATCGCTATCCATTTCCTCAGCACGACCTGTTCATTGCGAATCTCGACAAGATCATGGACCGTGTACGGACGATCGCCGGCAGTTCGCCTTCCGTGCCTTTGAAGGACGTGCAGCTGCTCAGCCCTGTTGCCAATCCAAGCAAAATAATTGGGGCGCCGGTCAATTATCAAAAACACCTGGACGAAGTCCGGGGTGACGCACAGCTTCATCACGACAACCAGGCCCACATCGCCGTCATTCAGAAGACTGGGTTGTTCCTGAAGGCGTGCAGTGCGCTTATTGGACCCAGCGAAGGTATCGCACTCCGCAAACTGGATCGGCGAAACGATCACGAAGTGGAACTCGCAGTGGTGATCGGAAAACGAGCGAACAGTATTTCAAGCGCCGATGCGCTGAATTACGTAGCTGGGTACACGATCGGGTTGGATTTGACGATCCGGGGACCGGAAGAACGGAGTCTGCGCAAGTCCGCTGATACTTATGCTGTTCTTGGACCGTGGCTCGTCACTGCTGACGAAATCACGAATCCGGGCAACCTGAATTTGAAGATTTCCGTTAATGGCGAAGAGCGCCAGAACTCAAATACCAAATACATGATTCTTGGTGTTCCCGAACTCATCGAATTCGCGTCGGCGTTTTACACGCTAAACCCCGGCGATGTGATTATGACTGGAACGCCGGAAGGCGTGAGTCCCATCCAACCCGGAGACAACATTCTGGCGAGCATCGAGAAAATCGGGACAATGGCAGTCAAGGTACGTGCCGCTTAATCTGAACTGTAGGCGGTTTGGGACCGCCTGCCAAGGTGAAGACATGGAAACCGCGAGGACCTTCCACAGCACGCCCGAAACATCGGAAGAACGGCGGGATTTTTACGCCCGCCTGCTGAAGAAAAACACCGCTCCGCTCTGGGAAGTCCTCGCCAAACTGTTTCCGCTTGAGCCACGGCCCGCGTGTGTGCCGGCACTGTGGAATTACACCGATGACATTCGGCCATTGTTGGTCGAGGCCGGAGACCTGATCACGGCGAAAGAAGCCACACGCCGAGTATTGGTGTTAGAGAATCCCGGAATTCGAGGAACCTCACAGATCACACAGAGCCTCTATGCCGGAATCCAATTGATCCTCCCTGGAGAGATTGCTCCGACGCACCGCCACACCGCTTCTGCGATACGCTTCGTCATCGAAGGCACCGGCGCGTATACAGCCGTAGACGGCGAGCGAACAACGATGCATCCAGGCGACTTCATCCTGACACCTTCCTGGACTTTTCACGATCATGGCAATCCCAGCGGTGAGCCATGCATGTGGATGGATGGACTCGATTTTCCAATCGTGAACATGTTGGATACGGCTTTCGCCGAACAGTATCCCGAAGAGATTCAGCCTGTCACCAAAAGAGAAGGCGACGCGCTTCTTCTCTTCGTTATGGCACCAATATGCTGCCCATCGAACACAAGCCAGGACGCCAGTCGTCGCCCATCTTCAATTACCCATACTCCCGCACACGAGAAGCTCTTGACGGGATGTATCGGAATGGCCCGCTTAACCCGTGCCATGGGATCAAGATGCAATATGTTGATCCCTCAACCGGCGGATATCCGATGCCGACGATCGCGGCATTCATGCAGCTTCTGCCTGGCGGATTTCGCAGCGACCCGTACCGCTCAACCGATTCGACGATCTATAGTGTTGTGGAAGGCGAGGGTCGAACGCGAATCGGGGACACGATTTTCGACTGGAAACGACGCGATATTTTCGTGATCCCCTCGTGGCATGCCGTGAGCCATGAAGCGCACACAGAAGCCGTGCTCTTCAGCTTTTCCGATCGACCTGTCCAAAAGGCCCTCGGGTGCTGGCGTGAACAAGCGCCACTGGCGTGAACGCCGCCGCTGCTGAATAAAAATACCTAAAATTTGCCGGATAGCAGAGACCCGGCACCGGGGACGTGAGTCTTCAGTCCGAGCTGCTGCAGCATTTGATGGGTTGTGCAGATTGACGCCGACACCACAGGCAACCCGCTTTGCTCTTCTACAATGGGGACTGCCGCAAGCGACGGCATTTGCACACAGGAAGAGAGGACGAGAGCATCGATACCGCTGAGCTTCAAGTCTCTGTAGATTCCAACGAGCGCCAGCGGGTCGCGCCGGCCGACTTCAACATTATCTGGAATCTCGAGCGAAATGCTGTCCACAACCGTGATCCCTTCGGCTTCGATGTAATCGACAACAAGACGAGTGAGCGGCTTCAAGTACGGAGCGATGAGTGAAACCGTTTCCGCCCCGAGCGCTTTCAATCCGGCAATCAGCGCGCCAGCGCTCGTGACGACTGGAGTTGGGTGGCCTTCCTTTACGGTGATGTCATGCAGCCGCGCTTCAGATGCGCGGTGATAACCCTTGCCCATGCTCATAATCGCAACGAGGCACGCATACCCCAACACGTCAACGCGCGCATCCACCAACTCAGTGGCACAGCGTCCGGAATCCGCGTCCATGGCCGCAAGCTCTTCCTTTGTGACTTGCTTCATCCGCATCCGGCTGGAATGAAAAGTGAACCGTTCCGGCTCGACTTGCTCGCGCGCACGAAGCATCGCTGGAATTTCAGTCTCCATCGTGGTATTCGAACTGGGAACGATCTGACCGATGCGAAAAGTTCGTCGTTTCATATACAGAGCAGGATTTTACCCGAATTGCTGAAGTTCGGAGTTCGAATCAGTATTGACATAACTGAGTATCGGGGTTGTAATTTCCCACCATATGCCTGTCGGGCCCACAATATATCCCGAATATCGAAAGAAATTGGCGACAATGCCAAAGGCTGGTAAAAGAATAGTCATTTTGAATGTTTCTTTCAGGAGGAAACATGAAGGGCAGATTGATCGTTCTACTGATTGCCGCGGCGGCACTGATGGTTCCGGGCATTCAGTTGTATGCACACCACTCGTTTGCGGCGACGTACTTTGAAGACAAGCAGCAAACTATCGAAGGGGATCTCGTCCAGTTTCTCTTTCGAAACCCGCATTCCTTTGTACATGTCGAGGGAAAGGATGAAAAAGGCCAGCCGGTCCGATGGGCCGTGGAATGGGGCGGCGGCGGCCAGTTAGGCCGTACAGGCGTCACCCGGGAGACGCTGAAGTCTGGCGACCATGTCGTCATCGTCGGCAATCCGGGACGAAATCCTGAAGATCATCGGTTGCGAATGATCCGTCTGAAGCGCACAGCCGATGGTTGGACCTGGGGCACCCGTCCCGGCGAAACTTTCGACTAAACCGGACACATTCCAATCGTCTTGAAACGCGGTCGATGACCACAACGCCGACACGATTTCGACCTAGTGGGTGGTAGTAGGCCGCCCACTCGAGGTCGGTTTCCGTATGGACTGGCACTAACGGTCTCCCTTAGTCTTCACCTTCTAAAACCGCCAGCTGCGCAATCTACCGGCTGTATACCGGAAAGCCAATCTGTAACCTTCACCGGAAACGTTGGCGTATACTTGCGTTATTTGAACAGCCCGAGGAGGTCTTATGGGCAGCCTCAATCGACTCCAGATTGCAGGTTTTTTACTACTCGCGACGATGCTTTCGGCTCTCCCTGCGTTCTCGCAGATCGATTTTTCCGGTGAATGGACGCCGAATGGTAACGAGGACAGCATCGGCAATCCCTACGTCGGAGACTGGCTCGGAATTCCAATGAACGATGCCGCGCGCGCGCGTGCCGAGGCGTGGGCCGCATCAGTGCAAACGCTGCCTGAATGGCAATGCAGGCCACACGGCTTCGCTTATATTTATCGCGGGCCATCGCAGCTACGAATCTCGAAAGAAGTCGACCCCGTCAGCCGGCAAATCACCGCTTTTCATACGGAATGGCTGCGTTCCGTCGACGTGCCGATTTACTTGGATGGGCGTCCACACCCCTCGGAGAACGCGCCACACACCTGGGGAGGTTTCAATACGGCCGAATGGGTCGGAGACATGCTGAAGATCACAACAACGCACGTGAAGGAGGAATACCTTAGGCGCAACGGCGTACAACATAGCGACCTGATCACCATCACGACATACTGGATCCGACGCGGGGACATTCTCACATGGCTTAATATCGTTTACGATCCCGTATACTTGACGGAACCGCTCGTCCGAACTCAGGAGTATCGGCTGGCCCTCAATCAACAGATTCCTCCGTATCCATGCGATGTGGTTGAAGAAGTCGATCGTCCAAAGGGTGTTGTGCCTCACCAACTGCCGGGGACAAATACATTCGTGAAGGAATTTGCGGACAAAATCCACGTGCCGGAAGCTGTGATTCGTGCAGGCGCCGAAACGATGTATCCCGAGATCAGGAAAAAGCTGAAATGAGAAATCTCTTTAAAGCTTCGGTGCTGTTGAGAAGCTTGGTACTCGCCAGCCTTGCGATCGGTACGGCGCACGCGCAGCAGCGTGGTCAACAAGCACAGCCGATCCAGCAAAATGCGTCGGCGCAGCTTGAGATATTGCCCATTCGAGGCAACTTGTACATGTTAGCCGGCGCGGGCGCAAACATCGCTCTTTCGGTCGGGCCCGATGGCGTGTTGATAGTGGATACCGGAACGGCTCAAAACTCGGATCGAATACTCGCGGCTGTTCAACAACTGCAGAAGCAGCTCGCGACCAATGGTCTAGCTTCGTGGAACTATGCGGCGGAAACCCGCTCAAATCTTCCACGAATGATCAGCCCACCCGCACCGGCGAAACCCATCCGCTACATCATCAATACGTCGCTCGATCCCGATCACACCGGTGGGAACGAAACGATCTCCCGCGCAGGAAAAACCCTGACCGGCGGAAACGTCGCAGGCAACATTGCGGACGCGGCAGAAGGCGCATCTATTATTGCGCATGAAAACGTCCTACTGCGCATGAGCTCGCCCGGCGGAAAGCAGGCCGCACCGGCGTTCCGCGCTTTGCCGACCGATACGTATCATGGCGAGAGTATGAAACTCAGCCACTTCATGAATGGCGAGGGCGTTCTGATCGTCCATCAACCATCGGCGCACACCGATGGCGATAGCATCATCTATTTTCGCGGGTCCGACGTGATCGTGGCAGGGGACATCTTCAGGATGGATAGCTATCCCATGATCGATATTGAACGAGGCGGGAACATCCAAGGCGTCATTGACGGACTGAACCACATCCTTGATCTGTCCATCCCCGAATTCCGGACCGAGGGCGGCACGATGGTCATTCCAGGCCATGGCCGGCTCACGGATTCCGCCGAGGTTGCATATTATCGCGATATGGTCACAATAATTCGCGATCG
>QHXA01000454.1 GCA_003222755.1 Acidobacteriota bacterium | reverse complement strand
CGCATCCACGTCGTAGAACTTCCGGATACCATACTTCTTTACGAAGGCCCGAGACTTGGCATGATCCGCCGCGTTTTTCTCCGACTTGGCTGGAGCAATGTGATCCAACACCACAGCGATGCGTTCCGCATCGTACAGCTTCGTTGCGCCGATCCTTTCCATCACGCTGACGGAGCGCCATGTCGCCGTATGACTCATTACCAGATCGGGATAAGCATCCACGATCTGTCCAGGCGTCACTTTTGGCGATCCGGACTTGTTTGCAAGGATCTTCTCGGCGATAGTCATTCCCATAGGCAAGCCATCGTATCAAAATTTGAAATTGGACGAATCCTGCATCTCAAATGCGAAATCCGAAATCGCAAATTGGACTGTCTGCGATGCGAGCGTCCGCCCAATCCGAGATTTCGGATTTCGGATTTGAGATTACAGGAGGTTGTGGCGTAGGCTTGACCGCAAATCGCAAATTGTAAAGGATGGCCAATCATGATGAACCCCGTGCGGCTAAGACCGAGATCGTCTTTCATGTGCCTGCTTATTGTTCTGCTCGCGACTGTACCGTTGGTGAGCGCCACCTTACCCAACACGAAGCCCGAAGAAGTGGGTCTCTCTTCAGAACGGCTGCAGCGAATCAGCCAACTGATTCAGCGGCGCATCGACGCGGGGGAAATCTCGGGAGCCATTACGGCAGTCGCACGCAACGGCCGTATCGCTCACTTCGAGGCGAAAGGTTTGATGGACATCGAGACGAGAAAGCCGATGGCGAAAGATGCCATTTTTCGGATTGCGTCCATGTCGAAACCGATAACCGGTGTCGCGATCATGATGCTTGTCGAGGAGGGTAAAGTCCGGCTGACGGATCCGGTGTCCAGATTCATTCCAGAATTCAAAGATCTTAAAGTGGCCGTGCCGAGAAGCTCGAATGCTCCTCCGGCCGCCGCGGGAGCTCGCGGTGCGGCACCCTCGTTTTATACAGTGCCGGCGGACCGTGAAATCACGATACGGGACCTGCTGACGCACACTTCTGGTCTGGTCAGCGGAACGATTAGCACGGCCGAAGCCGCAAAGGTGGCCCGGAAGCAAGGCGAGACTCTCGCCGATTACATCCCGCGGCTCGGATCGGTGCCGTTGGAGTTCCAGCCGGGATCACGATGGGCCTACAGTCCGGGCGCCGGATTCGACACGCTCGGTCGAATCGTGGAGATCGCTTCCGGACAAACCTTCGACCAATTTCTGAAGCAGCGCCTATTCGAAGCGCTCGGTATGAACGACACATTCTTCTCAACGAGCCCAGAACGCAGCGCCCGAATTGCGACCGTTTACCAGAGGACGCCGAAAGGGCTGGAGAAGCAGCAGGACCCTGGTAGGACAACATACTTTTCCGGCGCGGGAGGATTAAGAAGCACCGCGGATGACTATCTGCTCTTTGGCCAGATGCTCGTCAATGGTGGTCAGTTGAATGGTAAACGGTTGCTCAGCCCAAGGACAGTCGAGTTGATGGGCTCGATGTACGCCTTGGATACTCTGCCAGGAAGGCCGCGCGGTGAAGGCTTCGGCCTCAGCGTTCGCGTGGTTGTTGATGCTGTTGCCAGGGGTACATCCCTTTCAAATGGCAGCTTCGGCTGGAGTGGCGCGCAGGGCACGCACTTCTGGATCGATCCCAAACAGAAGCTGGTTGCCGTTTATATGGTGCAGACCTCCAACAATGAGATTCAGCGCGATTTTGAGAGCGCCGTAATGCAGGCCCTTATCGAGTAGGCAGAATTGATTAACGCCGGCGGTTATGCACAGCGACTTTCATCCCGGCCAGCGGTGGATCAGCGAAAGTGAACCTGAACTGGGACTCGGTTCAATTCTTCACGTCACGGATCGTCGAGTCATGGCCGAGTTCACCGCTGCCGGCGCCCGGCGCGAATACGCACGCGCGAATACGCCACTGCGCCGGGTGAGGTTTCGCGTCGGCGACACGATTAAGAACGACAAAAACAGATCATTGGTCGTCGAAGCCGTCACCGAGCGGAACGGGTTGCTGTTCTATCGTTGCCATGGGCGCGATCTGTGCGAGACGGAGTTGAGCGATGCGATCAGCTTCAACGAGCCCGAGGAACGTTTGTTCGCAGGCCAGTTCGATCCACCTCAGATGTTCGACCTCAGGTTCGCCGCACTTGAACATCAACACCGCCAGCGCAAGTCCAGGGTGCGCGGCTTCGCAGGCGCTCGAATCGATCTGATTCCGCATCAGCTCTACATCGCTTCCGAAGTCGCCAGGCGTTTGGCGCCGCGGGTTCTGCTCGCCGATGAAGTCGGGCTGGGAAAAACAATCGAAGCGTGCCTCATTCTCCACCGGCTCATCCTGACGGGGCGGGCAGAACGCGTTTTGATCCTCGTGCCTGAATCTCTCATCCATCAGTGGTTCGTGGAACTGCTCCGCCGTTTCAATCTCTGGTTCCATATTTTCGACGAAGAACGATGCGGGGCCATCGAAGCTGTTGATCCGGGCAAAAATCCATTTCTCGATGATCAACTTATCCTGAGCAGCATCAACTTGTTCATGAAAAACGAGCACCGCGCCGGCCAGACCTTGGCCGCCGGGTGGGACGTTCTCGTGATTGACGAAGCACACCATCTAGGATGGTCACCGGAAGCGGTGAGTCCGGAGTACGCGTTGGTGGAGATGCTGTGCCGCAAAACGCCGGGCCTGCTTCTGCTCACCGCAACTCCGGATCAACTCGGCATCGCGAGTCACTATGCGCGGCTGAGACTGTTGGATCCGGATCGCTTCTACGATCTTGACGAGTTCATCCATGAGACCGAACATTATCGCGAGATCGCGCGCCGTGCTGAGCGGATTCATAACGATCAGCAGTTGGATGACTTGCTCGATCAGCACGGGACAGGCCGTGTCAGTTTCCGGAACACGCGTGCAACCATCAAAGGCTTTCCGAATCGAGTTCCTCGACTCGTTTCTCTCGAACCGAATCCATCGCAAGATGCGCGCATCGATTGGCTCGCTGCTTTAGTGAGGAATCTCAGTCCGGCCAAGGTCCTGCTCATCTGCCGAACACAAGCGCTCGTCGCGGCAATCGATGAGGCTCTGCGGCAGCGGATTAAGAAAGTCAAGCTAGCCGTTTTTCACGAAGGGCTCTCATTGATACAGCGAGACCGCAATGCGGCCTGGTTTGCCGATCCTTACGGAGCGGACATTCTGATCTGCTCCGAGATCGGCAGTGAAGGACGAAATTTCCAGTTCGCTCATCACCTGGTCCTTTTTGATCTGCCGCTTGATCCGGAATTATTGGAGCAACGTATTGGACGACTGGATCGAATCGGCCAGACATCCGAAATAAACGTGCACGTTCCATACGTCGTCGGGAGTTCGATGGAAGTCCTCGTGCGCTGGTATCACGAAGGGCTGAAGGCATTCGAAAGGAATCTCGAGGGCGGAAGCGAATTGCTCGACAGATTTGGCGCGCGAGTGTACGAATTGGCACAACGGTTTCCGAAAAGTAAGAAAACGCCGCAAGCCGAGTTGGAGCGGCTGATTGAAGAAACTCGACAAGCGCACCGCGAAATCACGGAACGATTGCAACGTGGCAGGGATCGGCTGCTCGAACTCAACTCATTTCGTCCGAAGATTGCAACGAAGCTCGTCGGTGAAATCCAACGTCAGGATGAGGATCAGTCGCTCGACGAATTCATGCTCTCCGTGTTCGATCATTACGCGCTGAATGTGGAAGAGCTGGCGCCACGGACCTATAAACTCGGTTCGGCGGGAGTGTTAACCGACTCCTTTCCGGGTCTGCCCACCGATGGACTCTCCGTAACGTGCGATCGCAAATGGGCGCTTGCACACGAAAACGTTCAATTCCTGACGTGGGATCATCCGCTCGTGACTGCAGCACTCGATCTATTACTCGGA
>QHXA01000453.1:4555-4985 GCA_003222755.1 Acidobacteriota bacterium | reverse complement strand
CACGCGTGTTAGAATCCGGCGTTCAGATCTGAGCCAGAATCGGTTCAATAACGACGGCAGTGCGAAGGGGGACCATCGAAATGGGGAGGTTTGCATGAGAACGTTCTGCGCTATTGCCATTGTGAGCTCCGCCGTGCTGCTGGGCGCACAGGGCCGGCAGCAGGTCATGATTGAGTGGGCACAGACCGGGTCCGTGCAGTCTCAGACAAAATACTCAACGGCAGCAGATATCACTCCGTCGAATGTCGGCCGGCTGGAGCTCGCGTGGCAATGGCGCCCCAAGGAGATGTCACTAGCGGATCAGACGCAGCCCGGGAATTTTCAAGTGACGCCGCTCATGATCGACAACGTGCTGTATTTGAGCACGCCGTTCAACCGCGTGGTTGCTCTGAATGCCGAGACAGGCGAGGAACTATGGGCCTTCGATCCG
>QHXA01000453.1:0-4499 GCA_003222755.1 Acidobacteriota bacterium | reverse complement strand
CTTCATGAACAGCCACGACCGTCTCTTCTCGGTCGACACAAGAACGGGTGAGTTGGTCACCCGTTTTGGTCAAGGCGGCTACGCGATGCTGAGGGAAGGACTGAGAAACCATGACAACAAGATCGCGATGCGGCAGAGCTCGCCCCCGGTTATTTACAAGAACCTGGTGATTGTCGGAAGCAGCATTCCGGATCGCTTGCAGTACAAAGGCGATCCTCCGGGGACGGTTCAGGCCTTCGATGTGCGATCCGGAAAACGCGCATGGGTTTTCTACACGGTTCCACAGGCTGGTGAATTCGGAAACGAGACCTGGGAGAAAGATTCGTGGGCGGTGACCGGTCATGTGAATGTCTGGGGACCCATGACTCTCGACGAAACGCGCGGACTGCTGTACGTGCCGACGAGCACGCCAAGCAGCGACTACTATGGTGCACGACGGCCGGGTGCCAATCTGTTCGCGGAAAGTTTATTGTGTCTGGATGCGGCGACGGGCAAGCGGAAATGGCATTTTCAGGCAGTGCACCACGGCCTGTGGGACTACGATTTCCCGGCTCCGCCCAATCTGGTGACGATCACTGTGGACGGTCGAAGGATTGACGCGGTGGCGCAAGTGTCGAAGCAGGGATTCACCTATGTTTTCGATCGCGTGACCGGCCAGCCCGTGTGGCCAATCGAAGAGCGCCCAGTGGATACGACAACGGACGTGCCCGGTGAGGTGCCATGGCCGACGCAGCCGTTTCCGACCAAGCCTCCCGCCTTCACTCCGCAGGGCGTCACTCTGGAGGATGCGAACGATCTGACGCCCGAAATCAAGGCGCTTGCACTCGAGCACATGAAAAAGTTTCGAGTCGGCCCGATCTTTACGCCGCCGAGCTTACGAGGCACGCTGATGCGGCCCTCGAACACTGGCGGCGCCAATTGGGGCGGCGCGGCCTTCGATCCGGAAACAGGTCTGCTGTACGTGAAAACATCCAACTACGTTTACATTAATCAAGTCTGCAAGAACGACGGGACCGATCCGCGCATCGATGCTGAATACCATAACTATTGCACCGGGATCGTTGAAACTCCCGCAAGCCCGCTGGGTGCGATTCCCATCACCAAGCCGCCCTATGCCGAACTGGTTGCCATCAACCTTAATAAGGGGGACATCGCATGGCGCGTGCCCTTCGGTGAGGGAAGTCCGGCGCTTCGGGGACACGCACTGTTGAAGGGGATTACGCTCCCGGCTCGATTGGGGACTCCCGGCAATGCGGGATCCATCGTGACCCGGGGTGGGTTGGTTTTTGTCGGAAGCGGCGATCCTTATCTATATGCCTTCGACAAATCGACCGGTCGAGAGGTGTCGCGCATGACAACCCCATTTCCAGTTAGCGCGACTCCGATGACATACAAAACAAAATCTGGCCGGCAGTTTGTGGTCGTGGCGACCGGCGCCGGCCCGGACGCCGCCCTGGTGGCCTTCGCGGTCGCCCACTAACCAGATGCTTACACGTTAATCGAGGTCGATTCACTGCGCGATGCCACAATCATGCGGTGCGCTGAAGTATGCGTTTTAAACAAGGAGAACAACAATGAACGGTTATGTCGTATCCGTGTTCAGCAGTGTTCTGCTTTTGACCGGGATCGCAGTTGAGACGAACGCCCAGAACGCTGCAGCAGAGGCACAGGCTCACGTCGCGAAAGCCAGAGCCGTTGCATACCGGCCGGACCACGATATCAGCGACACATTCGATTCGATGTGCAATCCTCTGAAGCCCGGCGCGACTCAAATTTCGGGCGCTCCGGTGCAGGGTCCCAGAGCGCCAAGAAGCAAGGAACCCTATGCATGGTGGGCTCCGCCGGCGAAGGTGTTCGACAATTTGTATTACGTCGGCACGAGTAACGAGAACAACCAGTCTGTATGGGCTGTGACGACATCCGACGGGATTATCCTGATCGATTCGGCCTATGACTACACGGTTAAGGAACTAATCACGAATGGGCTGAAAAAAGCAGGTCTCGATCCAGCGCAAATTAAATATGTCGTCCTGCATCACGCTCATGGCGATCGCTATTTCGGAGCCAAATATCTGCAGGACACCTATCGTGCGCGTCTTATCATGTCCGAAGCGGACTGGAATGTTATTACAAAGAGCACGGATCCTGCCGAGCTAAAGCCAAAGAAAGACATCGTTGCCACCGACGGTATGAAGCTGACGCTCGGCGATACGACTTTGACGCTCTACATCACTCCCGGACATACGCCAGGCACGCTCTCAACGCTCGTCCCTCTCAAGGATGGAAATCAACGGCACCTTGGATATCTTCTGGGAGGCAGGGGCGCGGAAATGTCGGATTACGGCGTTCCATATTTCCCAGATATGGCGACCGCGATGCGAACCTGGATTGCATCGATCAAACGCTTTCACGATATTGCGCAGAAGGCCGGTGCCGATACATTTCTATCCATCCATCCGCAGCACGACAAAACTTTCGATAAACTCACCGCTGTGAGATTCCGAAAGCCGGGTGCTCCTCATCCATTCGTCAACAAGGAATTCATCGAGAACCATGTGACGGTGATGACTGAATGTATGGAGGCGCAGCTGGCGTGGTTGAAAAGTGGATCGAATTGAGTTTTGAGAGACTGCTATCGAATGCGATCCCAGGCAGAAAACCGATCACGGCGGAGACGACGATTCTCGTTGGCATTTCGGCGGATTATACTGCGAGCGTGGACCAAAGACGGATCGCACTGCTGATTGTGATAGCCGGGATCATGCCATTAGGCTGGGGATGGACCGTGCACTGGCTTGTATCGAGGCTATGGCCTCAAAAACCGGCACGCCAGCCGAGACCTCCCCGCTCATCGCCCCCTCTGGATTACCAGATCTAGGGCCGATCTGGATGTCGCCAGAACTTTCAGAATTTGTTCGACTCGCCCCGCTCGGGATAGTCGTTGGAGTGTTCGGGACATTGGTTGGCGCCGGCGGCGGCGCCGTTATGGTGCCGGTTTTGCTCGTCCTGTTACCGCACGAAACTCCCGCAACGATTACCGCCATTTCTTTGGCGACAGTATTCTTCAATGCCTACTCCGGTACCGTTACGTATATGCGCATGGGCCGCGTCGACTATCGCCTGGGTGTTCTCTTCACGTTGGCGAGTCTGCCTGGCGCCGTGTTCGGCGCTCTGTTGATTCGTCAAATCCCGCGAAACCTGTTTGATCCTCTTTTCGGTATTCTCCTTGTGAGCCTAGGTTGCTTTCTTATAGCCAATCCGCTTGGATCGGCTGCAGACAATAGCTGGTCGGCTTCAACATCCGATCGTCGGACCCTTTTTGGATCCATCGGCAGCGCTTATATTGGGGTGCTATCCAGCTTGATGGGCATCGGCGGAGGAATCATACATGTCCCGTTCTTGATCCGGGTTTTGCGTATACCGGCACACATTGCGACGGCGACATCACACTTCGTTCTCACTTTCGTGGCGCTCACAGCGACCGTGACGCATTTCGCGATGGGCGAGTTCAATCATGGCCTGGCACCAACGATGTATCTGGCGGTTGGTGTGATGATGGGCGCGCCCGCCGGCGCAGTGATCTCCACTCGAATTCAAGGGTCGCTGATCGTGCGTCTGTTAGCGGTTGCGCTCTGCCTGGTCGGCTTGCGTCTCCTTGCTCGTCTCTTTTTGTAAGCACCTCTGTTCATTTGAAAATGTCGAGCCGGAAATTGGATTCGGCCGGACTCGACGCGATTGCCAGTCCAATCTGAGATTTCGGATTTCGGATTTGAGCTTGTCCCAAATTGGCCTGTTCAGCACATTAACCGCGTCGGCACGGATTGTGAACGTTGTTTTCTCCGTAAGCCGGGTCCGCTTTTGCAGCGCCATGTCGAAGCCGAGGCGGGCCGGCCCTTCAAGGCCGGACAGGGCCAACGCGAGGTTTCCCGCAGTGCCCGACTGCGGGTTCTGAAGAACGATATTTCCCGCGCTGTCGACAACAAAACCTGGTTACTGAAGCGGCCGGCCACCGTCGTATTCCCGCCGAAGTTCGGTGCAGACGCGCGCTGGGTCGAAAGCCCGTTGAAGTATTCGACGAATCCATCCCCCTGGCGGACCTTTCCGAGGCCGTCCGGCAGAACGCCAACCAGATCCGGAGTATTGATGTTGGCGCGGCTGTCCACAGTCCGGCGCGTTGTGAGGATACTGAGCGGCTGGCCGGAGTTCCAGGAGAAGATTCCCGAAACGTTCCAACCCTCAACGATCCGGTTAATCCAAACCGGGGCAGTCAAACAGATACGATGCCGTTGCGCATCGAAAAACTCTTTCAAGAATTCAACCTGCCGGGATCTTTCGCGGTGGCCTCGGTGCTGACCCTGCTCGCGATTGTGACCCTGATTGCAAAAGCCAACCTCGAGCGAAAGGCGCCTATCAGGGCCAGCCTTCGCAAAGCGAACACTCTGGAAGTGCAACCATGAGCATCCTTATAAAAAACATATCGAAGTTCTTTGGGAACTTTA
>QHXA01000452.1 GCA_003222755.1 Acidobacteriota bacterium | reverse complement strand
GTCCGAGGGCCCTGGCCGCCTCAATCATCGTGCGGCTGGTTCCTTGAGGAGTGTGCGTGCTGCCGAAGCTGAAGTAGATCGGCGGTTCGCCGGCCGCGAGGAACGCGTCGAGCTCCGTGGACAGTGGACGCTGATCGGACAGCATCCATGCACCGGTCTGCGTCACCTGCAGGTCCGATGGCGTCGGCCAGGGTGCCAATGTTGGGTCGGCAGCCAGCAACGGCCGGTCGGTGAACATGTGGCTTCGCACGTCGCTCACCGGGTCCAAACCGAGTGCTGACCGCCGCTCGTTGAGAGCCGTACCGAACAGTTCGTTCCAGTGTTGCGCTTGCTGATCCCACAGGGTGCGATTGTCGGCCGCTCCTTTCGTTAATAGCTGTCCAGGCATGGGAGGCGGCGCATGGTGGGGACACGGCAAGACGATCGGGGAATAGGCGGCGAAAAAGTATGGGATGCGCCTCTGCTCGGCGATCGAGCGGGCGGCGTATTGCAGCGCGGTGCTCGCTACGATGACGTCGAAGCCCGCGGCTGCTTCTCCCAGGATTGCGAACTGGCCGGCGATCGTGTTCGTCACCAACTGACGAATGGCCTCGGGCGAGGGCTTGCCCGCGGCGGCCGATTGTGCGGATCCCACGTGACGCACCACGGGTCCGACGGCCACGAAGTCCACCCCGTAGCCTTCGACCAAGTCGCGGAAGTCCGGCGGCGCGCATAGCCGGCATTGATGACCTTGTGCCCGCAATTCCAGCGCAAGCGCAAGCAGCGGCTGAACGTCTCCACGCGACCCGATTGTCGACAGCAGCACACGCATGCGAAAACTCTCCGTGGTGACCAGGCGATCGGCCGGACTGTGGTAAACCCATCGATGCTCAGGATGCAATCATCGTCGGTGGGCAATGTAGCTAACGCGCATCTGCAGTACCAGTCTGTTTTTGCGTTGACGCCACATCGTACAATTTAGTTAGGAAGAACGAATCCTCTCTTCGATGAAAAATCCGCCCTCTTCTTCACCAGCTATAGCTCTTTTTGCACGACCCTACGGTCTTTCCACCGCCATCTTCCGATCGCGTAATCGAGTTCTCGCGAGCGAGACGTCTGAATTGGTTGGCTTCACGTTGATGTGGAATCGGCTACACGTATAAGTGAACAGCGGAAGAGATCGGGATCGGATTACTCGACAAAAGCCGCCTGAGGTTTACCGATCAGTTGGACAAGATTGATCGACATTACGGCGTTTTCGGGCAGCAGTTGCCCTGAGCATCAATTTGAGCATTGCCGTAAGGCAGGTGTACGGCATGCCGACACAGCGCGGCCAATAGCAAAAAAAAGGGAGACGACGCGTGCCCGAGATGCTCCAGCTTTTGTTCCGAGCTACCAAGCTGCGGGGCCAGGTATAGTGCGTGTATGAGTGAATGTGTACTCGCCGAGCAAGTGCTCGCCGTTGGATTCATCGACGGCAACGAGTCGGGCGATCATCGTCTCCGATGGCGCGGCCTTGGCGTATCCGATGGGTTGTTGGAAAACCACGCTGCCGGCGGCCTGATGAGCGGGGATGTCTCTCAACCGGATCTTTTCCTGGCCTTCGGCATTGCAGATGCAAAGGTCGATCTGTTTTGCTGCGCTGAGGTTCGCGGCGAGGCGGCCGATGAGTAGGTCGTCTTCGGCGGTAACGGTGCAATCCACCCGTCCGCCGGCCGGAGGCGCGTATTCACGGATGCGCATCCCTTGTTCGGCGGCGCGCTTTAGAAACGCGTCCGTCACGACCATCAGTAGAGAACCTTCGCGCGCCAATTTGCGGACGCCTTCCGCAATCGCGATCACTTCCCGGAGCCGCTGACCGCATTCATCGCAGGTAAGCAGATGCTCCTCGACGGCTCCCTCTTCGGAGTCTGCCAGAAGCGCGAACCAATAATCCGAAAGGACTGCCGCGTCAATTGGCCTGGAGCAGCTCATGCCGTGCCCCCAAGGCATTGGCGAAGCTGATGGAGCGCCCGATGTCGAATCACCCTCACGTTACCCTCCGACACTCGCAAAAAACTGGCGAGATCTGCAGCGGTTTTCTCGTCGTAAAACGACATGACGATAACGGTCCGCTCCCGCTCCTTCAAGAGCTGGACGCAGCGAGCCAGCTGTTCCTGGTCGACTGACGGTGAGGACGGTTCGACCGACACAAGCTGTTCCGCGACAAACTGTTCGAGCAGCCGTTGTTTTCTGTGTGCGCCCCGGCGAATATCAAGGACCGTCATACGGCATGTTCGCAACATGAAGGACACCAGTTTATCCGGCTCCCGCAGGCGGGCGGCCCGAAGGGCTTCGATTGTTGTCATCAGGACCTGCTGCGTCAGATCGTCCGCGGCGTGTTGATCCCGCAAATGACGCAGACCATAGAGCCGGACGCGAGGAGCCATACGCCGGAAGAGTTCAGCTTCGGCATCACGATCATTTCCGGTACTGATTCGATGCACTAATTCGAGGTCACTGAATTGATCCTCGTTTTGTTCAATAGCCATCAATCTACATTTTATGTGTAACGGGGATGCCGGTCGTTACACATCCCGTATATCAAAGGTGGACAAAGGGGTCCACCAAACATTCAAGGGGAAAGTCTATGAGCAAAGCCTACAGCAATCTCGAAACTGACCTGAAAGCGATTGATCGGGTCAGGCAAACACACGTTGCAGCAGTCAATTCTACGAACGCCGAGGCGTGGGTCACGATGTTCACTGAAGATGGTGTTCAGATGGCCCCCTTCGCACCGGCGAACATCGGTAAGGAAATGATGATCAACTGGGTCCGAGGATTCTTGGACGTATTTGCGCTAGAGGACTTCGCACTATCTGTCGCTGAGCTTCAAGTAAAAGGTGACTGGGCGTTCGAACGCGGCACTTACGCGATTAAGTTTACTCACAAGCCGAGCAGCAACGTGATTCCTGATGTCGGCAAATACATCACCATCTGGCAACGGCTGCCAAACGGAGCATGGGGAATGGCCCGCGATATTTGGAACAGTGACAACCCGCCATTAGTAATGGATAGAGAATCGGAGGCGAATCGTACGTCAGCTGAACAACACAAGTCGACCATTCATCGTTTCTATGAAGAGGGCGTCAACAAGGGGAACACGGCTGTGTTTGACGAGATCATTAGCCCGGATTACGTCAGTCACTTCTTTCCTCCCGACCTGCCACGCGGCCCCGAAGGTGTAAAGCGATTCGTCGCGACATTCCGTGGCGCCTTTCCCGACATCCATGTCACGTGTGAGGAAATAATTGCGGAAGGGGACATGGCCACATCACGCATTACAATTCGCGCCACACACAAAGGGGAATTCCAGGGTATTTCCCCAACCGGTAAGCCGGTAACAGTCCAGTCAATTGACCTCTGGCGGTTTGCTGGCGGCAAGGCTTCAGAAGGATGGGGCGGTCCGAACGTGTTAAGCCTGCTGCACCAGTTGGGAGCGATTCCACCTCGGTGACAGAGTGGAGGTGACCATTCAAGGACCTTGCAACCTGTCCAAGAGCCGGAAAACCGGTTCGCACACAAATGACAAACCCGTTTGTGTGCGAACCGGACGCACGATTACCTGACACGAACGCGATTGGTTGGTGTAGGATGCGACCGCTCAATGGTTCAGGTCGGAGTC